>JAGSPQ010000813.1 GCA_018262385.1 Myxococcaceae bacterium
TTGTCCTCGGGCTCCATCGGACACTTGTCGGTGGCGTCCGCCACGCCGTCCTGGTCGTTGTCGGGGTCGGGGCAGCCGTCGGCGTCCTCGAACCCGTCGAGATCTTCAGCCGCGTTCGGGCAGCGGTCGGCGTCGTCGCCGATGGTGTCGCGGTCGTTGTCGCCTTCCGGGCAGCCGTCCTCGTCCTCGAAGCCGTCCTTGTCCTCCGGCACGCTCGGGCACCGGTCCTTCTCGCCCTTGATCCCGTCGCTGTCCGGGTCGTAGTCCTCCGGGGTGCGGTACGGCAGCCCGATGCTGAAGGCCATCCCGGCGGTGAACAGCTTGTGCGGGCCGCTCCAGGTGAACTTCACCAGCGGGCCGAACTGCAGGCCTTCGATCCAGGAGAAGGAGTAGCCGGCGGAGGCGTCGAAGCCGAGGCCGAGGCCGCCGTGGGTGAAGGTCAGGTGGGCGTCGATCCACAGGTTGCCCAGGCAGTTTCCGCCCGGGCCTTCGCGCATGAACAGGTAGCCTTCTTCGTCGTTGAACAGGCGGAGGCGAAGGCCGAGGCCGGCTCCGTACGCCTGGCCGTTGGCGAGGAAGGTGGGTTCCCCGCTGGCGATCGCGAACGTCTCGATCTGCGGCGAGACCGCCCCGAGCCCGAACAGGGTGGTGTCGAGCTTGAGCCAGCCGCCCGCGCTCTTGTTCTGGGCGGGGTTGCCGGCGAGCTCGAAGTGGTAGTTCCAGTCTCCCTTTTCAGCCACGGCCGGAGTCGCCACCAGCACTGCGGCCAGCACCACGGCGATGCGGTTCATCGTTCTGGACTCCCCTCGTGTTGTGCGACCGCGGCCGACCGTAACAGGAGAAAAGCGGGATGCCCGAGGGAACGTTCGTGCCCGGCGTCGTGGTTCCGGCCACCTGGCCTCGCGAGCGGATAGGCTCGAGGCCCACCGAACAGGAGCCTCGATGCGCTGGATTCTACCGTTGCTCGCTGCTGCCCTCTTGCTCGCTGCCTGCGGTGGTTCGGGTGGTCCCGCTGGAGCCGACGGTGGAGTCGGTGGCGGCGGAGTCGGCGGTGGCAGCGGCGGTGGACTCGGCGGCGGTGGTGGCGGCGGCGGTGGCGGCGGCGGCGGTGGCAGCGGCGGCGGTGGCGGCGGTGGCGGCGGTGGCAGCGGAACCGATGGGGGGGTGATCAACGAACTGCTCGCCGCTCACAACGCGGTGCGCTCGACCGCGATGCCCGTCCCCAGCCCTGCGCTGACGCCGATGAGCTGGAACGCCTCCGCCGCGAGCGTCGCGCAGGCCTGGGCGAACAACTGCGTCTACATGCACAACGCCAGTCGCGGCAGCCTGGGCGAGAACCTCTTCGCGGCGAGCGGCGGCGGTTGGACGCCGACCCAGGTGGTCAACTCCTGGGCGAGCGAGAAGGCCAACTACACGTACGCCACCAACACCTGCGCGGCGGGCAAGGTGTGCGGCCACTACACCCAGGTCGTCTGGCGCACGAGCGTCGGCCGCGACTCCCGCCGCCATCCGCGGGGTGAACGGCTCGGCGAGCAGGATCACCCCCAGCAGCACCGAGACCACCGGGTTGATCACCGCGAAGCTCCCCGCCCGCGCCGGCGGCCAGCTGCGAAGCACGATCGCGTAGGAGGCGAAGCCTCCGATCGACGCGACGAAGATCAACCACAGCAGCCCGCCCAGCGAAGATCCGGTGAGCGGGTGATGGAGGAAGCCCGGACCCACCGACGCGATCAGCGCGCTGAGCAGCCCGCCCGCGCCCATCTGCACCGACAGGCTGCTGAAGATCCCCGCCGAGATCCCCGCGCGCTGCCACTTGCGCTGCAACATGCTGGCGACGGTGAAGATCCACGACGCGAGCACCAGCGCCGACGCGCCGAGCGGATCGACGTGGGTCTGCCCCGGCCACAGCAGCAGCGCCACGCCCGCCACGCCGCCGAACACTCCCAGCCAGACGGTGCCGGTGAGCTTCTCCTTGCCGAGCGCCGCCAGCCACACCGCGCTCAGCGAGTGCACCACGCTGGCGATCCCGGAAGGCACCGTGGCCTGCGCGTAGGCGGTGAGCGCGTTGCTGCCGCTCATCATCATCACCCCCAGCAGCGCCAGCCGCCCCACCTCGGACCCGCGGGGAAAGCGCTCGCCCCGGACCAGGCCGATCAGCGCGCAGATCAGCGCCGCGGCGCCGAACCGGCTCGCCACCAGCCCGAACGGAGTGAAGCTGCCGATCGCCAGCCGGATGAACAAGTAGCTCGAGCCCCAGGCGACGACCACGCCGGCGAACGCGAGCCACACCCGGGCGGAAGGTCGGGACATCTGGGCTCCGCTTACTGCCTTTGTTCCGCACCCTGCTAAGAGTTCGGCAGCGATGGACCCCACCTTCCAGCAGTACCTCGACGCCGGGCTTCGCTGGTTCCACGTCGTCGCCGGCGTGATCTGGATGAGCCAGCTGTTCTTCTTCAACTTCGTCCACGCGGTCGTCGCCAGGGGCTACGACGAGCAGATGAAGCGGAAGCTGGTGCCCGAGCTGATGCCGCGCGCGCTCTACTTCTTCCGCTGGGGCGCGCTGTTCACCTGGCTCAGCGGCCTGGTGCTGATCGGCGTCGTCTACCACGTGGGGGGGCTGATGGTTCCCACCGACGCCACCCCGCTGCAGCGCGGGATTGCCTTCGGGGCCAGCCAGGCGCTGATCTACTTCGGCTTCTTCCTCTACGACCTGCTGTGGAAGTCGCCGCTGGGGAAGAACGAGACCGTCGGCGCGCTGGTCAGCCTCGGGCTGTTCGCCGCGATGGCGTTCGGCCTCTCGCGGGTGATGGCCGGCCGCGCCCTCTGGCTCCACCTGGGCGCGATCCTCGGCTCGATCATGATGCTGAACGTGTGGATGCGGATCTGGCCGGCGCACAAGAAGATCATCCGCGGCCTCAAGGAGACCGGGCCCACCCCGGGTCCAGAGGTCGCCGCGCTCGCGTCCCTGCGCAGCAAGCACAACGTCTACCTCAGCATCCCGGTGCTGTTCTTCATGGTCGCTCCGCACACCTTCACCCTCGGCTACGCCGACGAGCTCAACTGGGCCTGGGCCACCGGCGCGGTGATCGCCGGCTGGGCGGCGGCGAAGTTCCTCTTCCACAAGGCCAATTCCCCCGCGCCGCTCAAAGCCCCGTAAAAGGAAACCCGAAATGACCAGCATCTACACGAAGACAGGCGATGGCGGAGACACCGGGCTCCACGGCGGCGGCCGGGTGGGCAAGGAGGACGTGCGGGTCGACGCCTACGGGCAGGTCGACGAGCTCAATGCGTGCCTGGGCGTGGCGCGCGCCGAAGGGCTGGGGGCGATGGATGTGCTCGCCGGCACGATCCAGGACCAGCTGTTCACCCTCGGCGCGGTGCTGGCCACCCCTTCCGGCAGCAAGGCCGAGGCGACGATTCCGAAGGTGAAGCCCGAGTGGGCCACCCAGATGGAGCGCGCGATCGATCGCTTCGACGAAGAGCTGACCCCGCTGACGACCTTCATCCTTCCGGCCGGGACGAAGGCCTCCGCCGCGCTGCACCTGGCGCGCACCGTCTGCCGCCGCGCCGAGCGCCGGGTGGTGCCGCTGTTGCGCGAAGGGAAGGTCGGCGGCGAGGTGATCGTCTACTTGAACCGCCTCTCCGATCTGCTCTTCACCATGGCCCGGGTGGCCAACCTGCGCGCCAACGTGAAGGACGTGCCGTGGACGCCGGTCAAGTCGTAACCCTCTCCTCCGAGCGCTTCACCGGGTGGGCGAAGGCGGCGGGCTTCGAGCTGGTGGGGTTCGCGCGGGCCGAGCCGATTCCTCCCCAGGCGTTGACCCAGTGGCTCGAGGCCGGCTTCGACGCCGACCTCGACTGGATGGGCGAGCGGCTGGCCGATCGGCTCGACGTGTCGCGGCTGGTCCCCAACGCGAAGACGGTGGTCGCGCTCGCGTGCAACTACTGGCGCACCGACGACCCCTCGCCGATCGCCCGCTACGCGCGCGGCCGCGACTACCACTACACGCTCAAAGATCGCCTGCGCGCGCTGCGCCGGACGCTGCGGGCCGAGGCGCCGACGGTGAAGGACTACGGCTCGGTCGACGCGACGGCGGTGATGGAGAAGGTCTGGGCGGCGCGCGCCGGCCTCGGCTACGTCGGCCGCAACGGCTGCCTGATCACCGACCGCTTCGGCTCGTGGGTCCTGCTGGCCGCGCTGGTGCTCGACGCCGAGGTCGACGCCTACGCGAAGGGGCCCCAGGCCGATCGCTGTGGCCGCTGCAACCTCTGCATCACCGCCTGCCCGACCAGCGCGATCGTCGCCGACCAGACGATCGATGCCCGGCTGTGTCTGTCGTACCAGACGATCGAGAACGAGGCGGCGATCCCCGAGCCGCTGCGCCCGGCGATGGGCGAGATCGTCTTCGGCTGCGACGTCTGCCAGGAGGTCTGCCCGCTCAA
>JAGSPQ010000100.1 GCA_018262385.1 Myxococcaceae bacterium
ACGTGCGCGACGAGTCGACCAAGGACGTGCGGATCGTCCTCGAGATCAAGAAGGAGGCCGACCCCGAGCTGGTGATGGCCTACCTGTACAAGCACACTCCGCTGTCGACGAGCTTCAACGTCAACCTCACCTGCCTGGTGCCGAGCCAGGAGTCGGGCGTCGGCACCCCGAAGCGGCTCAACCTCAAGGAGATGCTGCAGTACTTCCTCGATTTCCGGCTCGAGGTGATCGAGCGGCGGGTCGGGTTCGATCTGGCGCAGCTGAAGACCCGGCTGCACCTGCTCGAGGCGTTCGAGAAGGTCTACGACGCCCTCGACGAGATGATCAAAATCATCCGCAAGTCGGAAGGCAAAGACGACGCGGCGAAGAAGCTGATCGCGCGGTTCAAGATCGACGAGGAGCAGGCGGACGCGATCCTCGAGATGAAGCTCTACAAGCTGGCCCGGCTCGAGATCCTGGTCATCCAGAAGGAGCTGAAGGAGAAGCGGCTGGAGGCCAGGCAGCTGGCCGCGCTGCTGAAGGACAAGAAGGCCCTGTGGGCGGTGGTGAAGGACGAGCTGAAGGAGATCGGCGCGGCCTTCGCCGACAAGCGGCGCAGCAAGATCGGCGGCGCGGGCGCGGAAGAGGTCGAGTTCAACGAGGACGTCTTCATCAGCAACGAGGACGCCCAGGTGGTGATCACCCGCGACGGGTGGGTCAAGCGGGTGCGGGAAGTGAAGGACCCGGCCTCGACCCGGCTGCGCGAGGGCGACGAGGTGATGGCGATCGTCTCCGGCTCGCTCAAGAGCAGCCTGGTCTTCTTCTCCAGCGCGGGCGCGGCGTACGTCACCCGGTTCAACGACGTCCCGGCCTCGACCGGCTACGGCGACCCGGTGCAGAAGCTGTTCAAGTTCGACGATCAGGAAAGGGTGGTCGGCGCGCTGTCGCTCGACGCGCGGCTGGCGATTCCCGAGAAGCTGATCGCCGTCTCGAAGAAGGGGTTCGGCTTGAGGTTCGCGCTCGAGCCGCACAAGGAAGTCTCGACCCGGGCCGGGCGCCGGTATGCGCGGCCTCCGGCGGGCGACGAGATCATCGGGGTGATGCCGGTGACCGAGAAGGATCTGCTGGCGGTGGTGACCGAGAAGACGTTCGCGCTGGTCTGCAAGGCGGCCGAGATCAACGAACTGGCCGGGGCAGGCAAGGGCGTGACGGTGATCAAGGTCGCGGCGGACGACGCGGTGGTGGCGTTCCTCTGCGCGACGAAGAAGGACGCGAAGATCACCCTCGAGACCCAGAAGGGGAAGACCCTCGAGCTGTCGCCGGGCCGCTACGAGGTGACCTCCCGCGCCGGCAAGGGCCGCGAGATGTCGAAGAAGGACAAGGTGAAGTCGGTCAAGCGGGAGCTCAGCTGGGTCCAGCTGCCCGAGGCGCCGGCGGAGAAGAAGTAGGTCTGACCAGGAGCAATGAACATGGCCAAGAAATCCACCTACGACGCGAGTGAGATCGAAGTCCTCGAAGGGCTCGAGCCGGTGCGGGTGCGGCCGGCGATGTACATCGGGGGCACCGACACCACCGGGTACCACCACCTGGTCTGGGAGATCGTCGACAACTCGGTCGACGAGGTGATGAACGGCTACGCGAGCCGGATCGAGGTGACGCTCCACAAGAGCGGCACCAAGGTGACGGTCGCGGACGACGGGCGCGGGATCCCGGTCGACGTGATGCCGAAGTACAAGAAGCCGGCGCTGGAGGTGATCCTCACCACCCTCCACTCGGGCGGGAAGTTCCAGAAGAAGAGCTACACCCACTCGGGCGGTCTGCACGGGGTGGGCAGCTCGGTGGTGACGGCGCTGTCGACCCTGCTGGTCGTCGAGGTGAAGCGGGACGGCAAGCGGTACGAGATGTCGTTCTCGAGGGGGAAGACGAAGTCGAAGCTGCGCACGGTGGGGCCGGCGCGCGGCACCGGGACGACGACCACGTTCGAGCCGGATCCGGAGATCTTCGGCGCCAAGCAGAAGTTCGATTCCGCGCTGATTCGCGAGCGGCTGGAGGCGAAGAGCTACCTCCACAAGGGGATGGAGGTCGTCTTCCGCGACGAGACCGCCGCGCCCGCGACCGAAGAGACCTTCAAGCACGACGGGGGCATCGCCGAGTTCATCACCAAGGTGATCTCCGAGCGCGGGAAGGAGCTGGTGCCTCCCGGCTCGCTCGCCTTCTACCGGTCGCACGAGAACGGGGTGAAGCTGGAGGTCGCGCTGGCGTGGACCGAGGCGACCGACGAGCAGGTGAAGAGCTACGTCAACGGGATCCCGACCGTGAACGGCGGCACCCACGAGGCGGGGCTGAAGGCGGGCGTGGTGAAGGCGGTGCGCAACTACATCGAGACCCACGCGCTGACCCCCAAGGGGGTGACCCTCACCGCGGACGACATTCGCGAGGGGCTGACCTGCATCCTCTCGACCTACGTGGTCGAGCCGCAGTTCCAGGGGCAGACCAAGGGGCGGCTGAACAACCCCGAGGTGGCCGGCCAGGTGGACAACGTGGTGCGCCCGGCGCTGGAGAAGTGGCTCAACGACAACAAGTCGATCGCCGAGTCGGTGGTGGCGCGGATCATCCTCGCCGCCCGCGCCCGGGAGGCCTCCCGGGCGGCGTCGAACGCGATCACCCGCAAGTCGGCGGTGAGTCACAAGCTGAACCTGCCGGGGAAGCTGGCCGACTGCTCGTCGACCGATCCGGACGACAGCGAGCTGTTCATCGTCGAGGGCGACTCGGCAGGCGGCACCGCGAAGCAGGGGCGCGACCGCCGGACCCAGGCGATCCTCCCGCTGCGGGGCAAGGTGCTCAACGCCGAGAAGGCCTCGACCGACAGCGTGCTGGGGAACAAGGAGCTCACCGACCTGGTCAGCGCGCTCGGCTGCGGCATCGGCGCGGATCTCGATCTGTCGAAGCTTCGCTACGGGAAGATCTTCCTGCTGATGGACGCGGACAGCGACGGGCACCACATCGCCACGCTGCTGCTGACGTTCTTCTACCGGCACCTGCGGCCGCTGATTCAGAGCGGAGTGGTCTACCTGGCTCAGCCGCCGCTCTACCGGATCGACATCGGCAAAGAGACCTTCTGGGCGCTCGACGAGCCGCACCGCGATCAGCTGATCAAGGACCACGCGAAGGGCAACGCCAAGCCCACCGTGATGCGCTTCAAGGGTCTGGGCGAGATGACCGCGGACGCGCTGAAGGAGACCACCCTCGACCCGAAGCACCGGCAGACGCTGCGGGTGATGATCGACAACGAGCTCGAGACGGATCAGACGATCAACGATCTGCTCGGGAAGGACGTGTCGGCCCGCTACAAGTTCATCATGGAGCGCGCGAACGAGGTCCGGGACCTCGACGTCTGAGCCGGCGGTCAGCGATTGCCGGCTTGCGCGTCTGACGCTGCGGGCTTTATATGCCGCTGCGACATCACATCAATCTCGGGGTGTAGCGCAGTCTGGTAGCGCACCTGCTTTGGGAGCAGGGGGTCGGAGGTTCGAATCCTCTCGCCCCGACTTTTTTGATGCTGGGCGGTGTCGAGCAGAGCGCCCGTAGCTCAGCCGGATAGAGCATCGGCCTTCTAAGCCGAGGGTCGTGGGTTCGAGTCCCGCCGGGCGCGCTTTGGAGGACTCCGGTTGTTGACGTGGGGGGACGCGGTTGCTACCTAGCGCGTCGCTTCAAGCCGGAAAGTCGTGTGGCGATCTTAGCTCAACTGGCAGAGCACAGGATTGTGGATCCTGGGGTTACCGGTTCAAGCCCGGTAGGTCGCCCTTTTCGATGCGTTCGTAGCTCAGCTGGATAGAGCATCGGCCTTCGAAGCCGAGGGTCGGGGGTTCGAGTCCCTCCGGACGCACTCCCAGGGGCAATCGGCAACCCCAGTCGGGGCAGTTTGCAACGGTGCGTCGCGCTGCGGGCGGGCCGACAGAGGAGGACAGGGCTGGTCCGACGCTTGCGTCAGGGCGCGCCTTTCCACCCCCACCCGAGGATGACCCACCGATGCGAAGCAACCTGTTGATCCTGGCCGTGCTCTGCCTGTCGGTTTCCGCCCGTGCCGCGGATGGTGGCCCGGTGGTCGCGGCGAAGGATGCGAAGCCGCCGCCTGCCGCCGCCCCAGACGCGGGGCCCGCGGTCGACGTGTCCCAGGAGCTCAACAAGACGATGGGGGCGATGCAGACCGAGCAGTCGGCGATCGCGCAGGCGCACTCCACGATCGAGGCCGAGCTCAAGCAGTGGCTGGCGGCGAAAGCGACGGACGCCGGCATGGACAAGAAGCTCGGCAAGCTGAAAGCCGCCGAGGAGGCGCTGATCACCAGGCACGCTGGGATGGTGAAGAAGCACGCCGAGCTCGTCGCGAAGCTCGAGACGCTCGCGAAGGAGCACGCGGAGAAGAAGATCGACGACAAGAAGGCAAAGGCGAGCCACGCCAGGCTCGTCAAGGATCAGCAGAAGCTCACCGCCGACCACCAGGCGCTGCTGGCCGAGCACGCCAGGCGGATCGGCACCCCGCCTGCCGCGGACGGTGGTCTCGCGGACGCGGGCGTCGCCGGTGGGCCGGCCGATGCGGGCAGCTCCGACGCCGGCAGCAGTGACGCCGGCAGCAGTGACGCAGGCGCAGCAGCAGCCGCTGCGGCGGTGGTGGACGCCGGCCTCGCCGCCGCCGCCCCCGCCCCCGTCGACGCGGGCGCGCCGGTCAAGCCGGCCGAATCCGATGGCTGCTCGGCGGCCGGGGGAACCCTCGGGTGGACCCTGGTCAGCACGCTGGCGCTGCTGCGCCGCTCGCGCCGGCGTTCCGTCTAAGGGGGAGTGAGGAGCAGGGGGGGCTATTTGCTCTTCGCTTTGGGGGCCTCGGTCGGCTTGACCGAGGCCCTGCGGTTTTTCGCCCAGCACGCCTCGTCCTGCGCGCTGCACAGCGGCTTGTTCTCCCCGTAGCTGACCGTCTTCACCTGGGTCGCGGTCACTCCGAGCGCCAGCAGGTACTTCTCCACCGACGAGGCCCGCTTGGAGCCGAGCTGGAGGTTGTATTCCTCGGTGCCCCGCTCGTCCGCGTTGCCTTCGATGCTCAGCCGCAGCGCCTGGTCGGCGCGCAGGCACCGGGCCATGCGCGCGAGGTCGTCCTTCGATTCGGGCGCGAAGTCGGCTGCGTTGAAGGCGAACTGGACGCGGAACATCTGGCACTCGGCCAGCCCGAGCGAGATGTCGACACAGCTGCTTCGAATGCACAGCTGACCGTCTTTGCACTCGCTGTCGGTCGAGCAGCCGGGGACAGGCGCAGCGGCGGCCCTGGCCACTGGCGCCGCGGGGGCGGGCTCGGCGGCTTTGGCCGGCTCTGGTTTGGCGTGGGCACAACCGATCGACATCACGACAAGGCTGGCGACAGCGCAGAGCAGGCGATTCATCGAAACCTCTGGGGGTAGGAGCCCTGCCGCAGCAACGCCCGCGCCAGACATGGTCGCTCCCGGCCCTGCCGACTCCGTTGCAAGTTGCCTCTGCGACCGAGGCAAATTGCGTCGATCTCGGCGGCGCGAAGCCAGCGCCCGCGGCGTCCGTGGCCCACCGAGTGCACGGCTCGAGCAGCCGTTCTCATTCTTCGTCGAGGAGCTCGCATGCCCATCCGCCGCATCCTGTCGGTGCTGTGCCTCACCACCTGCGCCTGTGTGACCACCGGCACCTTCGACGCCAAGGTCGCCGAGCTGGACGCGCTGCGCGCCCAACACGATCGGGACGCGGCCGCGCGAGAGAAGGCGGCGAAGGCCGACGCCGACGCGAAGATCGCCGCGCTGAAGGCCCAGATCGCGCAGGCCGCCAAGGACCTCGAGGGGACGACCGCTTCGCTGGCGCAGACCAGCCGCGACCGGGACGAGACCCGCAAGCACCTCGACGACCAGGTGGCGCTGGTGGGCGAGCTGAAGAAGCGGCTCGAGAAGCTGGGCCAGAACGTGGATCGGCTGATGAGCGAGAAGGGGCAGCTCAACCAGGTACTGGAGGACTCGAAGGCGCGCCTGGAAGAGCTGCGCAAGCAGCGCGAGGCCGCGGAGTCGCGGCTGGCCACCTTTCGAAAGCTGATCGAGCGGTTCCAGTCGATGATCGACTCCGGGCAGCTGAAGGTGATCGTCCGCAACGGGCGGATGTTGATCTCGATGCCCGACAACGTGCTGTTCGACTCGGGCAAGACCGGGATCAAGGCCGGGGGGCTGACTGCGCTGGGCAAAGTCGCAGAGGTGCTGGCGAGCATTGCCGATCGCCACTTCGTCGTCGCCGGGCACACCGACGACGTGCCGATTCACACCCCCCGCTTCCCGTCGAACTGGGACCTGTCGACGGCGCGCGCGGTCGAGGTGGTGAACTTCCTGGTCGGGCACGGGATGAAGCCGCAGGCGCTGTCGGCCTCGGGGTACGGTGAGTTCGATCCCGTCGCGGCCAACGACACCGCCGAGAACAAGGCGCTCAACCGCCGGATCGAGATCGTCCTTCAGCCCAACCTCGCCGAGCTGCCCTCGCTCGAGAGCCTCACCACCAAGTGAGCGGCGGCGGCTCAGCCTTGCTGGGCGAGCCGGCTGAGCCGGGTGAGCCGGAGCAGGGAAGGAATCGCCTTCTCCTCGGTTACCAGCTCCATGTGCCCGTACTGCGAGCGGAAGAACAGGACCCGCGCGTCCGCCTGTCGGAGGTTCGGGCCGGGCCGGTCGGGGATCGCGTCGCGGATCAGGGCGTCCTCGATCGGGCGCAGGAACCGCTCGGTGCGGGCGGTGGTCGCCCCGCCCGCCAACACCAGGCTGCGGGCGTGGTTGCCTGCTTCGGCCAGCCAGTCGCCGAACTGCTCCTCGTTGCCGTACAGCCCGTCGAGGAGGATGACCGAGTCGAGCCGCCCGGAAGCGAGCCAGGGCACCACGGTGCGGAATCCTCCGCTGTGGGCGAGCGCCACCACCGGCCCGGTGGGCAAGGGGATTTCTCCCAGCGCGCTGACCGCCTCGAGCAGCTCTGCCAGCCGGGGCCACCCCACCGGATCCTCGTCTGCGGCCGGCACCTCCGGGGCGATGAAGATCGCGTTGCGATTGCTGAGGGTGAACTGGCTCACGAGCCGGTGCTCGTGCCAGGCGGTGTCGACGTCGACGTAGTACCCATGCAGGTAGACGAGGATCCCCGCGGTGGCGGGGTCGTAGCCGGCGGGGCGCCACACGTGCACCGGGCCTCGTGGGGTGGTGAGCCGCTGGTGGTGGCCTTCGCGCTCGCGCGACGGATCGCTCGGCTCGGGCGAAGCGGCCGGCCGGAGCTCACGAGCAGGCGGCCCAGCGGCGCAGCCGAGCAGCGCGACGATCGAAACCAGGCTCAGGCCGAAGTGCTCCATCCGCGGCAGAACCACTGCCAGCTCCGTGCCCGGACCCGAGCCACGCCGCCGGATCAATGCGTGCCAAGCGCAACCCTCCGTTGCAGATTGCCACGGTGGAGTCCCAGAGCGTGACGCGAGGCACCCTGATCGCCGTGGTGGTGCTGCTGGCATTGGCGGCCGGGGTGGTGACGGGAGCGCTCGAGCTGATGGCCCGAGACCGGGCGGCGCTGGCGGCCAAGTTCTCGGGCGAGCGGCTGGCGCAGGTGGAAGAGGCGGCCGAGGTGACGCGCAAAGACCTCGAGGCCGTCGGGGTGGCGCTGAACTTCGCCGGCCACCTGGTCCAGGGCTCGAGCTCGCCGGACGCGCTGGAGAGCGAGCTGACCGCCCTGCTCGCCGCGACCGAGCAATACCGCCAGATCTCGGTCTACGGATCCGCGGGCGAGCGCACTGCCAGCGCGTCCCACCCGCGGTTTGGCTCGGTTGCACCCGGGTCGGAAGAACGGCTGGCGGTCGCGGCCCTCAACGCGCTGTCGCGGGCGCCCGGCGATCTCGAGATGTCGGAGGCGTTCACCGTCGAAGGGGGCGCGCGCTTCCGCTGCTTCGCCACTGCGCTCAAGCTGGGTGGAAAGCCGAGCGGCGCGGTGGCGGTGCTGGTGGACACCGAACGGTTGTTCGCCAAGCTGCGCTTCCTCGCTGCCGATCCCGCGCTGCGGCTGTTGTTTCTCGGCCCGCACGGAAAGCCCACCTCGGCCAGCGATGCGCGGCTGGCGGCCGCGGCGTCGAGTCAGCCCGGCCCGTCCACTTCAGGGCTGGCCACGCTGGTCGAGCGCCTGCGCGCCCACCAACAGGGCACGCTCTGGATTGACGAGGCCGAGGTTGTCCGGCTGGGGATTGGGGATGCGGAGGTGCTGGCGGCCTTCGCCCCGGTGGCGATCAATGGCCGCGAGCAGTGGGCGCTGGCGACGCTGACCTCGACCTCGGTGCTGAGGACCGCCGAGCGCGGCCTCATCCAGCGACTGTCGATGGCGGCCGCCGCGATCGCCTTGCTGTTGATCGCGTTCG
>JAGSPQ010000814.1 GCA_018262385.1 Myxococcaceae bacterium
GGCGCGGCGTTCGTGCAGGAAGAGTATCGGCCGATCACCTCGCTCACCCTGCTCGGCAGCTACCGGATCGACTACCACCCGCTGCTCGACAACGGGAAGCCGGGGTTCGCCCAGTCGCCGCGGGTGTCGCTGCTGTGGCAGCCGGTCGAGGGGCAGGCGGTGCGCGCCAGCTTCGCCACCGCCTTCCGCGAGCCGACCTTCCTCGAGAGCTACATGGACATCCGCACTCCGGTGCCGGGGGTCAACGGCGCCTCGGTGCTCACCCAGGGCAACCGCACCCTGCGCCCCGAACGGATGCTGGCGTTCGAGGTCGGCTGGCGCGGCGAGCTGGCCCGCCTCGGCCTCGAGTACGACCTGGCGCTGTACTGGAACGTGGTCGACGATCTGATCGCGCTCACCGCGGTCAACCCGGTTCCCGCCGACCAGGCGTACGACCCGTTCACCCAGTCGTACCTGCTGGGACGATCGAACTTCCAGAACGACCCGGTCACCTACACCGCGCGCGGCGGCGAGCTCGGCTTCAAGTGGAGCATCCTCAACGGCCTCGACCTTCGGCTGTCGACCGCGATCCAGAACATCGCCAGCAACACCGCCGGGGTGTGCGGGCCGTGCAGCCAGGCGCCGACGGTGAAGGTGTTCGGCGGCATCTGGTACCAGACGCCGGTGAACCTCGATCTGTCGGTCGACGCCGCCTACACCTCGTCGACGATCTGGGTGGAGCGCGAGCCGGCGGCGGAAGATCCGACCCGGATCTCGAACGTCAGCAACGCGCTGGGCGGGTACGTGGTGGTCAATGCCCGGGTCGGCTACCGGCTGTTCAAGGATCGGCTGACGGTGGCAGTGGTCGGCTCGCAGCTCGGCCCCACCCACGCCGAGCATCCGTTCGGAAACCTGATCAGCCGCCGCGTGTTCGCGACGGTCACGGTGACGCCATGAGAGCGCTGAGCTTGTGCCTGCTGGTGCTGACCGCGTGCGAGCCGCCGCCGGTGTATCCGACCGCCGACCGCCGCCAGAACACCGAGCTGTCGCGGGTCGAGGGCTCGGTGGTGGTGTCGAGCCGGGCGCGGGGCAACGTGGTGGTGCTGTTGTTCGACGCGGCGCGGCCGCCTCCTCCGGCGGGCAGCGGCCGGCCGGTCACCTTCACCGTCTTGTCGCGCGACGCAGTGTTCGGCGCCGCGCCTGACGGGGACACCGGGCCGTTCACTGCGCCGTTCGCGTTCAGCCTGGTGCCGGCCGGCAAGTACCTGGTGCGCGGCTTCATCGACAGCAACCTCGACTTCATCCCCTGGTACGACGTCACCTCGCAGGTGAACGCGGGCGACGTCGGCGGAGCGGCGATCGAGCCCACCACCCGCGCCAACCGCGAGATCGGGGTCGACGTGAAGACCCCGGCGCTCGACGTGCCGGTGAGCTTCTCCGACACCGCGCTGGTGCCGCTCGATCGGCCGAGCTTCGCCGTCGACGGCGGCAACAACCCCGACGGCGGCAACGCGCTCCTGCTCACCCCCACCGGCGGCGCGCAGGTGCTCGAGCTGACCCCGCTGCCGATCGACGCCGGGGTGATTCACCAGAGCCGGCCGGCGTTCCTCGCCAGGTTCATCGACGATGATCTGAACGGCGTGCCGGACGACGCGAACAAGGACGGGGTGCCCGACTTCTGGCCGAAGGTGCTGGTGCGCAAGCTGACCTCGGTGGCCGGGGCCAACCCGCTGCTCGACGAGAACGATCTCGACAAGAACGGGGTGCTCGATGCGGCGGCGTTCGAGGACTACGAGCACTTCAACTTCACGACGATGACCTCCGTCCCGGCGGACGGAAAGCCGGACGCGGTGGTGCTCGCCGCGGGGATCGACCCGACCGAGCTGGCGCCGCTGCTGATCGACCCGCTCACCGGGCTGGTGCGGACCTCGCCGGTGCCGGTGGGGAAGCTGACGCTGGTGATCCGGCCGCAGGCGTTCGACCTCTCCAATCCGCTCGCGCCAGCGCCGCTGAAGACGGTGCCGAAGGGGCGGTACGCGATCACCCTGGTGCAGCTGTCGGGGCAGACCTGGCGGCTGCCCAACGAGCTGCAGCGCGGAATCGCCGAGCGGTTCGGGCTGCCAATCGTGGAGTCGCAGAGCTTCGTGATCGAAGTGCCGTAACGCGCGGTCGGCTTTTCCCGGGGGTGTCCATGTCCTGTCGTTCCTTGCCGGCAGTCTTCGTCGCAGTGCTGGCGTTGTCTGGATGCTCGAAGTGGCGGGTGATCGCCGACAAAGATCCGGGCGCGATGGATGGGCAGGCGGCGTTCGTGATGCTGCCGCTCGGCTTCGACAGCGCGCAGATCGACGGCGAGCCGGCGTCGAAGTGGCTGGCCGAGCAGGACGCCGAGCAGAAGGCGGCCTGGCCGGCGGAGAAGGAGTTCATCTGGAAGGCCTTTCAGAAGGCCGTCACGGACGATGTGGGCGACCTGAAGATCACCACCCGCGAGAACCCGGAAGGCGCGACGCTGGTCTTGCGGCCGACGGTCCTCGAGCTCGAGACGGGCGGCTACAGCAAGTCCGAGCTGATCCTCGGGATCGACGTGCTCGACGCCCAGGGCACCATCCTCGAGTCGATCTCGACCAAGTCGGTGCAGGGAAGCCGGCGCGACGAGTTCAAGAAACGGATCGCCGAAGCGGCGGAGAACGCGGGGGAGATCGTCGCCAGGTACCTGAAGGCGCGCTCGGGCAAGTAGTCGAAGGGCGCCCGAAAATCGAAAGTTGGTGATTTCCCGCACGAGCTGGGGCTGGCTCTCGTCCTCCCAAGCAGCACTTCCCCCCAAGAAGGAGCACCCGTGAAACGCCTCGTCTTCGCTGCGCTTTTCGTCTCGTCGTTCGCCTTCGCGCAGGACCTCAAGCCCGCCCAGGAAGAGGCGAAGGCCAAGTTCGACGAGGCGCTGGAAGAGCCGCTGAAGCTGATGAACGAGAAGTGCGGCACCAAGGTGGCGGTGAAGTCCGACTACGAGAACTTCAAGGAAGCCGACTGGTCCGGCCGGTCGTACTACTCGTGGTGCGAGCCGGTGGTGTCCGCCATCGCGACGATGTGCGCCGATCGCCCGGCTTACAAGAAGGTGATCTCGAAGAAGCTCACCGGAATCAGCTGCCT
>JAGSPQ010000101.1 GCA_018262385.1 Myxococcaceae bacterium
GGACCCGGAAGACAAGCCCGCCGCCAAAGGTCAGCACGACCTCTCGGCGCTGCGCGTCTTCACCAAGGTCATCCTCTACGTGAAGGACAACTACGTCGATCCCAAGCGGGTGAAGCCGAAGGAGATGATGGTCTCCGCGCTCGAGTACGTCGAGAAGACGGTGCCCGACGTGATGGTCGACGGCAGCGCCGAGAGCGGGGTGATGAAGCTCAACGTCAACGGCAAGCTCAAGCAGTTCGACATCAGCCACGTCGACTCGCTGTGGAAGATGAGCTTCACCTTGAAGGACGTCTTCGAGTTCATCGCGAAGAACATGCGCCCGGTCGAGGACACCCGCGAGATCGAGTACGCCGCGGTGAACGGGATGCTGCAGACGCTCGACCCGCACTCGGTGCTGCTGCGGCCCGAGCTGTACCGCGAGATGAAGCTCACCACCAAGGGTGAGTTCGGCGGCCTGGGCTTCGTGATCCAGATGAAGGAAGGCAACCTGACGGTGGTCAAGGTGCTGCCGAAGACGCCCGCCTTCCGCGCCGGAATCAAGAAGGACGATCAGATCAAGAAGATCGGCGACGAGTCGACGGTGAACATGGATCTGAACGAGGCGGTCTCGAAGCTTCGCGGCCCGGTCGACTCGAAGGTCACCATCACCATCGAGCGCAAGGCGTGGGAACGCCCGACCCCGATGACCCTCACCCGCGCGATGATCAACATCGAGTCGGTGCAGTCGAAGCTGCTGTCCCAGAACGTCGGCTACGTGCGGCTGAAGAACTTCCAGGGCAACACCACCCGCCACCTGCAGCAGGCGCTGGGCGAGCTCGACGCGAGCGCCCGCGAGAAGGGCAGCCCGGGCGGCATCCGCGGCCTGGTGCTCGACATGCGCGGCAACCCCGGCGGGCTGCTCGACCAGGCGATCCAGGTCAGCGACCTGTTCGTCTCGCAGGGGACGATCGTCGCCACGGTCGGCTTCTCCGACAAGCTGCGCGAAGAGAAGAAGGCCCACGCCGACGAGGGCGACGACGTCTACCCGATCGCGGTGCTCCTCAACGCCGGCAGCGCCTCGGCTTCCGAGATCGTCGCCGGCGCGCTGAAGAACCTGAACCGCGCGGTGATCATCGGCCGCCAGTCGTTCGGCAAGGGCAGCGTCCAGGTCCTCTACGACTTCCCCGACGACAGCGCGCTCAAGCTCACCATCGCCAAGTACCTCACCCCCGGCGATGTCTCGATTCAGGAAGTGGGCATCACGCCCGACATCGAGCTCATCCCCACCCGGGTGACCAAGGATCGCCTCGACGTGTTCGCGCCCCGCAAGACGCTGGGCGAGGCGGACCTCGAGCACCACTTCAGCAACAGCAGCAAGGCCGAGGCGGTGAAGAAGCGCGAGGATCTGATCCTGCGCGAGAAGCCGTCGGAGTCGCTGAAGTACCTGAAGGACGAGCCGAAGGAGAAGGTCGCCGAGGCGGCCAAGCCGCCCTCCCCCGCCCACCCGAAGGACCCGAAGCTGAAGGGGAAGGACAAGCCGACCGACCCCCCGGAGGTTCCGGCCACCGCGGCCGAGGAGCTCGACGATCAGCTCGACGCCGAGTCGCAGGACGAAGTGAAGGAAGACTTCGAGGTCTCGTTCGCGCGCGACTTCGTGATCGCCGCGCCGTTCGTGCGCCGCGACAAGATGCTCGAGGCCGGCAAGGGCTTCATCACCGAGAAGCGCCAGATGGAGGAGGCCCGCATCGCCACCGCGATCACCGCCCTCGGCATCGACTGGACCCCCGGCGAGACGCCGAAGAACGTGCAGCTGACCGGGACGATCAAGCCCGGCATCGACCGCAAGATCGCCGCGGGCGAGACGGTGCAGGTCGAGGTGACCGCCGAGAACCGCGGCACCGAGCCGCTGCGCCGGGTGCGCGCGTGGACCGAGAGCGACAACGGCTTCCTCGACAAGCGCGAGTTCCTCTTCGGCATGCTCAAGCCGGGCGAGAAGAAGAGCTGGAGCGTTCAGGTCAAGCTGCCCAAGGACCTCACTTCCCGCCGCGATGGAGTGACGTTGAAGTTCCAGGACGACAGCGGCCTGCTGCCCGAGACGGTGCTGGGCGAGCTGTCGTTCACCGAGCTGCCCCGCCCGGCCTTCTCGTTCAACTACCAGGTGATCGACGACTGCGCGGCCTGCAACGGCGACGGCAACATCCAGCGGGGCGAAGAGATCACCTTGCTGCTCGACGTCACCAACACCGGCACCGGCAAGGCGCTCGACACCTTCACCAGCATCAAGAACGCGTCGGATCAGAACGTCTTCATCGAGAAGGGCCGCTTCAAGCTGGGCGAGCTGGCCCCGGGCGAGACCAAGACCGCGAAGTTCAACCTCCAGGTGAAGAAGGCCTACGTCGGCACCGAGTTCGGGCTGCGGATGGCGATCATCGACGAGCCGCTCGAAGAGTTCACCGCCGACAAGCTCTCGATTCCGATCGAGGCCGAGGGCTCGCCGGCGGTGGCGTTCGAGGCCCGCAAGGGCACGGTGAAGCTCAACGAGAAGGCCGAGCTGCTGGCCAGCGCGGACGCCAACGCGCGCGTCCTCGCCCGGCTGCCCAGGGGAGCGCTGGTCAACGAGCTGGCCCGCGGCAGCGCCGTCTCGCGGGTGGAATGGGAGAAAGACCGCTTCGCCTTCGTTCGCCTCGCCGACCTGCGCGACGCCAAGGGCACCAAGGCGACCCCGGTGAAGGAACCGACCTTCATCGCGATGCGAAACCCGCCCGACATCTCGCTCTCGGTCGACCCCTCGCAAGGTGGGGTGGTGGCCGACACCGACCGCTTCACCCTCTCGGGGGTGGTGACCGACCCCGCGCTGCTCGACGTGTACGTGCTGGTGAACGATCAGAAGGTCTACTTCCGCAGCCGCGAGTCGGGCGACGATCCGCGCCTGAAGTTCACCACCGACTTCGCGCTGCGCGAGGGCAACAACCTCGTCACCGTGGTGGCGCGCGAGAGCCAGGACTTCGCCAGCCGCAAGACGGTGGTGATTCGTAGGCGGCCCGCCGCGGTCGCGCAGAAGGTCTCACCCACGGCTCCGCTGAAGGCCAAGCCGTAGATTAATTGATCGGCCCGGGCCCGACGGATAGCGTCGGCCCCTATGGGCGGACTTCGAATCCTCGCGAGCATCGGCTGTCTGTTGCTCGCCCCGGCGGCGCTCGCCGACCCCTACGACTTCCGGATTTCGGATCTGGGCAACCCGCTGCTCGGCGGCTTCAACTACCAGCCGGCGGCCGACGCGAACTTCCGGGTCTTTGCCCGGCAGCTCGGCGCGGCGCTGACCTCGGTCAACCTCTCTCCGCCCGAGACCCTCGGCCACTCCGGCTTCGCCTTCTCGGCCGAGCTGTCGGTCGTCAACTTCGGAAACCAGGCGTTCAAGCTGCCCACCGAGGACAAGAACTTCCAGGGGATGATGCTGATCCCCTCGATGCACGTCCGCAAAGGGCTCCCCTTCTCCTTCGAGCTGGGCGCCCGCGGGGCCTGGCTCGAGAAGAGCCGGATGGGCGCCGGCACGCTCGAGCTGAAGTGGGCGGTCAACGAGGGCTTCACCTACCTCCCCGACATCGCCGTGCGCGGCAACATCACCAAGCTCCTCAACAGCCGCGACTTCGACGTCACCGCCGGAGGGTTCGACCTCGGGGTCGGCAAGCAGTTCGCGATCGGCGGAATGGTGACCCTCACCCCCTACATCGGCTGGAACCTGGTCTTCGTCGGGGCCTCGACCGGCAACGTCGACTTCCACCCCGGCCGGACCCTCGCCGAGTCCGATCGGCCCTCGAGCAACCCGAACGAGCAGTTCCGCGACATCTACGTGTTCGACAACCTGCAGGCGATCGACAACTCCCACCACCGCTTCTACGGCGGGTTCCGCTTCATCGGCGGAGTGCTGATGATCGGGGTCGAGTTCTCGTACGCGCTGATCGGCAAGTTCGCCGACAAGCCCGTCGCCCGGGGCGGCACCGGCCTCCAGGTCGAAGTGCCTTCGGTGTGGGCCCTGAACGCGACCATCGGCCTCGATTTCTAGGGCGCCCTCGAGCGCTCGAGGCCTGCGCGCAGCGCGCCCGGGCGGTTGGTGATCACCAGGTCCACCCCCATTCGCTGAAGCGACCTCGCGAGCGCCGGGTCGTCCACCGTCCAGGTCGCGACCTTCAGCCTTCGCGCGTGCCAGAACTCGACCCGGGCCGGCGTGCACTGCGAGTGATGGGGGTGAACGGTGTCGTGCCCCGCCAGCGGCTGCCACAGCCAGGCCTGGTGGAACCAACCGCGATCGGGGTCGATCAGCAGCCCCCGCTTCACCTCGGGAAACGCGCGGGCCAGGCGCACCAGGCACAGCGGGTTGAAGCTCGACACCAACACCCGCTCGCCCTCGTCGCGGCGCTCGAGCAGGCGCCCGACCTCCACCGACAAGCCCCGATCGTCGGCCCCGTCGCACTTCAGCTCGACGTTGACCAGGAACCCGGCAGGCAGCGCCTCGAGCACCTCCTCCAACAGCGGAATGCGCGCCGGGCGAAACCCGAGGGCGGATCCGACGTCGGCCTGCTTCAGCTTCCACCAGGGTGTGCGCGCGACTACCCACCGCTTCCTCGCCAGCCGGCTCAGCTCCTCGTCATGGCAGACGACCAGCTCCCCCGAGGCGCAGCGCATCACGTCCAGCTCTACCCCGTCGGCCCCCTGCGCCACCGCGGCGGCGAAGGCTTCCCGCGTGTTCTCGGGGAAGTCTGCGCTCGCTCCCCGGTGGCCGAGAATCAACATGCCTTCGTTTGTCGCGCAGCGGGACCCACGTCAAGGACCTCTGCCGTTGCGCCAGGCGGCGGTTTGTGACTTCGTGTCGCCATGAACATCGGCTACGGCGAGTTGGTGATGCTCGCTGTGATCATCCTGATCATCTTCTCCGCGTCGCGAATGGGCTCCCTCGGCAACGCGATCGGCAAGTTCGTCTACTCGTTCAAGAAGGCGTCGAAGGGCGACGACTTCATCGAGGTGAAGCCGAGCTCGAAGCTGCACGGGAACAACGCGCCGATCGAAGACGCCCACGTGATCGACGAGAACAAGCGCACCTAGCCGGTCGCCGCCAACAGCGCGCGCGCCCGGGGATGGGCGGCGTCTTCCGCCAGCGTCCCCTCGAGCGCGGTGCGCGCCTCGGCCACGTTGCCCAGATCCAGCAGGCACAGCGCCAGGTTGAAGAACGTGGTCGCGTGCGGGCCCCGCAGCTCGACCGAGCGGCGGTAGTAGGCCGCGGCGTGCGACAGCTGGCCCGCCCGGTGAAGCACCGTCGCAATCTCGAAGGCGAGGTCGTGCGCATCGGCGAGCACGAACCGGTTGATCCACGTCTCGTCGAGCGCGGCGACCAGGGCAGCCACCTGCGGGGCCGGGGTCTGCGCGGACAGCCGCGCGCGCAGCAGCGCCGACACCCGCAGCAGCGCATCGGGGTCGAAGTGGGTGAACGCCAGCGCCTGCAGCAGCTGGGGGACGGTGGCCTCGCTCGAGGCGAGCTGATCGAGCAGCACCTCGGCCTGGAGGGGGAAGTTGTGGGCCGCCGACTCGCTCCAGGCCGCACGCAGCGCCGACACCGATCCGGCCGGCAGCCCCTGGACCATCGCGTACGCGCCGAACCGCATCTGCGGCACCGCGGGAGCCAGGAACGGCCGCCAGCCCGCCCACGCCCGCAGCGCATCGAAGTTCACCGACGCCGAGACACAGCCGTGCCGCGCCAGGCTCGCCGTGTCCTCCCCTTGCAGCTGGGCGAGGGCCGCCGGGCCCTTGTCCGCCACCAGCCACAGGTGCGGCCGCCGCAGCTGGGCCGCGATCGCCTGAACGCACCCGATCGATCCGGTCGGCCACAGGAAGCGCCCGGCCCCGAGGGCGGCCGCATAGCCCACCACCGAGGGCGGCGGAGCGGTGGCGCCGTCGACGAACTTCCACTCGATCCGATCCAGCGGCGCGTCGGGCTCCGCCGCCCACACCTCGACGTGCTGCGCGCGCGCGATCCCCTGCTCGGTGCGCCACGCGTCGTGCGGCAGCGAATCGAAGAGGTAGTTGGCGACCACCACCACCGGGCCCGGCGGCAGCGTCAGCCCGGTGGGCTCGAGCGCATCGAGCTGCTGCAGCGACAGCCGCCCCTGCGCGATCCACGGCCGCAGCTGGGGGTGCTGCGCCGCCGCCTCCAGGTTCGCGCGCGAGGCGTCGGTGAAGCGGTAGTGGAAGGGCACCCCGCGCTGCTCGAGCGCGCGCATCAGGTTGAACGCCAGCCGCCCCACTCCCCCGCCCAGCTCGAGAAGCTGGATCGGGCCGGGAAGATCGCGCGCAAACCCGATCGCCGCGTCGGCGTACGCCGCTGCCAGCAGCAGGCACGAGGTGATGCGCCACGGCACCACGCCCGAGGTGAACGCGGCGGGGCCCTGCTCCTCGTAGAAGCGGCGCTGCCACCGCCACAGCACGGACTGCGAGAGCCGGCACGGGCCATCGATGCGGGCGGGCTTCACGGCGCCCCCGGAGGAGACTGGAGCAGCACCTGCGCCTGCTCGCGGATTTGCGGATGCACCGCCCGATCTGCGGCGAGCTCGCGCAGATCGGCCCCCGACAGCAGGGGGACGATCTTCGCTGCCACCTCGGGCGGAAAGTACGGATTGAACACCAGCGCCTTGCGCACCATCGGGCGCACCGACCAGCGCGCCGATCTCCAGATCTCGACCAGCGGCTCCGGGCGCGCCGGCCGCCGGGCGGCGATCCGCACCACCAGCGCCTCGGTCAGGCGGGGGTTGATCAGCACGTTGCGAATCACCGAAGGGTCGGTCGTCACCGCGAGCTTGGCCAGCTCGTCGGGGTTTCGGGTCAGCCGGGCGATCTGCTTCAGCCGGCCCAGCGGCTGGGAGAACAGCTTCGAGTCCGCTCGCTTCGCCGCTTCGATCTCGTACTCGCGCCGGGCCGGCCCGTCGGTGAACAACAGCTCGACCTCGTCGAGGTCCTGCAGCGCCGCCACCCGGCGCAGCGCGGTCGCGTAAGGGATCTGCGCCGCCTCCATGTCGAGCGCGCGGGTGAAGGCCGGCAGCACGCAGGTCGCCGGCTCAGAGCCCCCGCGCGCCAGCCGCATCAGCCCGCGCAGCAGCTCGGTCGCGTCGGTCGGATCCAGCCGGCCCAGCAGCCGCGCGGCCGCCTTGCGGACCACCTCCGGACCTCCCCCCAGGGCGTGGAGCCGACGCACCACCTCCCGCGCGTCATCGTCCCCGGCCATCTTCAGCGCGCCGCCGTTTCTCCCTGCCGCGCCTCGATCACCGACACCCTCACCCGGAAGCCCTTCAAGTCGGGCGGGTACTCGTAGAACGGAACCAGGAAGCCGCGCTTCTCGCCCGGCATCACCTCGGCGGCTGCCTTCTCGAGCTTCTGCATCAGGCGCTCGACATCGTCCGCCACCGAGATCGAATAGAGATCTTCAGGGGTGGGCGCGGTGCCAATCCAGACGTCGGCATGCCGGATCGGCGCGTCGCCATCGAGAATCTCGGCCCGCACCTTCGCGCGAATCGCTTTGTCGCCGCGGTTCTTCACTTCGCCCCGAACGAAGAAGACCGGCCGGCCCGAGCGCGTGTCGTAGAGGCCATTGGAGATGTCCAGCGCCGCCCACTCGGTCGGAGAGGAGAAGGCCGCTTTGAGCCGCTCGGTGCTGAACGAGGCGAGCTCCACCTTCCCTTCGCTCAGGTAGACGGTGACGATCACCGTCAGCAGCGCCACCAGCACCGAGGCGATCGCGACGTTGAAGATCAGCCCGCCGAGCTTGCGCCGGGGCCCCACCGCCTCGAACTGTTCGGGCGCAACCACCGGCCCGCTCGCCGGAACGCTCGGTTGCCGCGGCGGCATGACTGCCATCGGCCGATCCGCGGCCTGCGGCGTGCTGAAGCTCTCCGGGGCGTGGCCGGGCTCCCGCGCCGGCATGTCGAACAACGCCGCGCGCTGGCTGGTGTCCGCCGCGACCTCGCCGTCGTCGCTCAACCCCAACGCGTCGGGCCGCATGCTCTGCTGGGGAGGCGGCGGCTCGCTCGCGGCGAAGAAGTCTCCCCCACCCGGGCCAAACACCGACGGCACCTCGGGCTGGGGGGTGATCGGCGCGGCGGGGCTGGTCGCGTCGCCGTCGCCGAGCGACATCGCCGCGAACGGATCGTGACCCGAGCCATGGTCCGCCGGCGCCTGGTAGGCCGGCGCCGGGCGGGGCGCGGGCGGGGGCGCGCCGAAATCGAACGGCGCCGGTGCCGGCGGGGCGTCACCTCCGAGCGCGGCCGCGAAGTCGAACGGAGAGGGCCCCTGCTGGGTCACCTGGTCCTGCAACGGCTTGCGCCCGGCCGGAGTGGGTGGCAGCGACCCGACCCGGGTCGGCTGCTCGAACA
>JAGSPQ010000815.1 GCA_018262385.1 Myxococcaceae bacterium
TGCCTGCCTGGCCTCCCAGCCCTCCGGGGATGGCATCGAGCACCTCCTGGGGAAGCTGGGCCGTCAGCCCGCCGAGGATCCCGGAGGCTTCTCCCGGGCCGATCCCCACCCCCGCGAGCGAAGGCCGGGCGGTGCCGGTGATCTGGCCGTCACGAACCGCGAAGTCGAGCTGAAGGGTGAACTGCCCGGTCAGCAGCGGCACCGCGAACCGCTTGTCGACCAGC
The DNA here is from genome assembly GCA_018262385.1 of Myxococcaceae bacterium. Classification (GTDB taxonomy): domain Bacteria; phylum Myxococcota; class Myxococcia; order Myxococcales; family Myxococcaceae; genus JAGSPQ01. The sequence goes on from JAGSPQ010000815.1 coordinate 225, forward strand.
GTTCCCAGCTCGCTCAGGCCGAGGCCGACCACCTCCGCGTGCCCGGAGAAGTTGGACGTGCCCGGGTCGGCCTTCACCGACAGCTCGAGCTGGCCCCCCTTGCCGACCTTCCCGCTGGCGGTGATCAGCGTCTGGCCCGAGGCCGAGCGCCGGTTGGAGTAGTTCTCGACCGTCAGCTCCAGGCCATGAATCCGGATCAGCTCCCGGCCTTGCGAGGCGGAGCTGAAGACGATCACCCCGTCGTGAACCACCAGCCGCTCGACCTGCATCGGGAACCCGCCCGAGGAGCGCCCGGGCTTCTTCTCGGCTTTGTCTTTCCCGCCGGTCGAGACGCGCAGGGTGGGGCCCTTGAGCGTGGCAGTGCCGCGCAGCCGGCTGTCGGCGCCGAGGGTGACTCCGAAATCCGCGGTGCCGTTGTCGAGCTCGAGCAGGGGCTGGGCGAAGGCGCCGCCGGGGACGAGGGCGCAGATCGCAACCAGGCAACGGACGTAGAGCTTCAGCGACATTTCCTGCCCGCCTGAAGGGGCCTGCCGGTGCAATAGCGACGTGCCACCGCCCGCGCAGGGCTCCCTCGGTTCAGCGCGCCGACGTCGCCGGCGTGATCGGGACGACGCCTCTGCAGTCGTTGCCGCACGCGGCGGTCACTTCGACGCAGGCGAGGCCGGTCATGCATTCGTTGCAGGCATCGGTCGAGCGGCGGAACGCGCCATCGTTCTTCGCCTTGGCGTTGCAGTTCTCGCGGCACGCACTGACGGTGAACTGCGGATCGTAACAAGTGGCGTACCGGTCACAGACGCCCTTGCACTCGAGGTCGGTGTCGAAGTCGGTCGCGATCTTCTTCGTCGTGGTGCACGACGCCAGACCCAGGGCCAGCGCCGCGGCGCAGATGGTCTTCAGGATGGTTGTCATCGGTCAGCCTCCAGAGGAGGTTGAAGTGCAACCGGTTGGCCAGCCGGGTGCGCCAGGCGGAAGAAGAACGGAAGGACGCGGTGGGCCCGGCTGTTGGTTACAGATGACCCACCCGTCGAAGATGTTGCTGTTGAAGGCCGCGACCGCGCTGGTGGTGATCGGGCTGATCGCGCTGGTGGTGATCACCCGCACGCCGGCGCTGCGGCCGGCTCCGGAAGAGGTGCCGCTGCCGCCCGAGCCGGTGGGGAAGGCGATCGTCCCGCCGGCGGCTCCCCGCGCCGAGCTGCCGCCGTCCGCGGTGGGGGAGCCGGCCGCGGATCCGGAAGATCAGCTGCGGCAGCGGGCCGAGCAGTTGCTCGATCGCGATCCGGCCGCCGCGCTGACGCTGCTGGCCGAAGGCGACGCCCGGTTTCCCCGCGGGCGGCACGCCGATGAGCGGGTGTTCCTCCGGCTGCAGGCGATGGTGAACCTGGACCAGGTCGCCGACGCGCGGGTGCTCGCCACCCAGTACCTCGAGCTCAACCCCCACAGCCCGCAGCGGGAGAAGATCTCCCGGCTGCTCGGGATTCACCTGCCCCCGCCGCTGCCTACCCAGTGAGCCGGCGGGCACGCCGGTTGCCTCTTGGGGGGTGTGGATTCGGAGCTGAAGATCGTGATGTTCGGGCACGGCCACGCAACCCGCTGGCGGGGGCTGTGCCGTGCGCTGGCGGCGCGTGGCCACCGGGTCTGGTTCTTCGAAAGAGCTGCGCCCTCTTCCACGGTGCACCGCGGTCCCACCGCGCTGGCCCTCTACCCGGCGTGGGAAGACGTCCTCCCGTTCGCCACCCGGACGCTCGCCGACGCCGACGCCGCGATCGTCACCTCGTCGTGCGCCGATGGGTTCGCGGCCTCGCGGCTGGTGCTCTCGAGCTCCTCGGCGGTGCGCGTCTTCTACGACCTGGGCACCCCCGGCTGCCTGCGGGGCGACGGGCTGGGCGGCTTCGACGTGGTGCTCAGTGACACCGGCGGCCGGGCGCTCGAGGACCTGAGGTCGAGGTGGGGCGCGCGGATCGCGGTGCCGCTGTACAGCAGCGTCGACCCCCTGGTCCACCGGCCGCGGCGGCCGCTCGCCTCGTTCCGATCGGACCTCTCGTACGTCGGGACCTTCGCCCGCGATCGCCAGCGGGCGCTGGAGGAGCTGTTCGTCGGCGCCGCCCGCCGCCAGCCGCGGCGGAAGTTCATCCTCGCCGGAGAGCAGTACCCGCCCGGGTTTCTCGGGCAAGACAACATCTTCCACTTCGATCGCCTGCCGCCGTCCAGGCACCCGGCGCTGTACTCCTCGTCGCGCCTGACGCTGAACGTGACCCGGGGCCCGAGGGCGAGCATCGGGTTCTGCCCCTCGGCCCGGCTGTTCGAGGCCGCCGCCTGCGGGGTCCCGCTGGTCAGCGATCGCTGGGAAGGGATGGGCCAGTTCTTCACCCCCGGCTCCGAGATCCTGCTCGCGTCCACCGCCGAGGAGACGCTGCAGGCGATGGAGCTGTCCGATCGCGAGCTGCGGCAGATCGCCGAGGCGGCCCGCGAGCGCACCCTGCAGGAGCACACCGCCGAGCGGCGCGCCGAAGAGCTCGAGCGGATCCTCGAGGCCATCGCCACCCGCTCCGCGCCGGTTACGACCGAGGCTCCCTTCGCGGCAGACCTGTGATCCCCGGGCCGGGCGCGCCGGGCGGGGGATCCCGCAGCTGCCGCCGCAGCACCTTGCCGATCGGCGACTTGGGGATCATCTCGCGGAACTCGAGCAGGCGCGGCACCTTGTAGCCAGTGAGGTGGCTGCGGCAGTAGGTGAGCACCGCCTCCCGGGTGAGGTTCGGATCCCGCTTCACGATCACCACCTTCAGCGCCTCGCCCGACCGCTCATCGGGCACTCCCACCGCCCCGACCTCGAGCACCCCGGGGAGCTCGGCGACCACGCTCTCGATCTCGTTCGGGTAGACGTTGAAGCCGGAGACC
>JAGSPQ010000816.1 GCA_018262385.1 Myxococcaceae bacterium
GGCGACGGTCGCGCCGGGCCCGATGACGCTGGACGCCGCGCGGGTGATCATGCAGGGCACCAGCATGGCGGCGCCGCACGTGACCGGGGTGGTCGCGCTGATGAAGGCGGTCAACCCGGCGATGACCTTCGCGACCGCGCGGATGCACCTGATCGCCACCGCCAACCCCGCCCAGAAGTGCACCGAGGGCTGCGGAGCCGGCATGGTGAACGCGCAGGCGGCGGTGCTGGCGGCGAAGGGCCAGCCTCCGACGGGTCCGGCCAGGCTGGCGGTCGCCGCGACCGACCTGTTCTTCACCCGGAGCGCGGCGACGGTGAGCCTGGGAGTGTCGAACGTGGGCGCGATGCCGCTCAACGTGACCGCGGCGGTCACCGGGGCCGCGGCGGGGGCGATCAGCTTCCCGAAGGGCGGGACGCTGAGCATCCCCGGAGGGCAGACCGGCACCCTCGAGGTGGCGGCCACCTTCACCGGCCTCGCCGACGGGGTCCACCCGGCCACGATCGCGATCAACAGCAACGGCGGCGAGGCGACGGTCAACGTCAAGGTCCGGGCCGGCGGCGGCAGCAGCCGGGACGCCGAGGTCGGGCTCGCCTACCAGGCGTCGGACGGGACGTGGAAGGTGGGGGCGACGGCGATTGCGACCGCGGCCAGCGGCTACGCGTATTCAATCGATGCGCCGGCGGGGAAGTACTACGTGATCGCGGCGATCGACGTGAACGGCAACGCCGCGCTCGAGGACTCGGAGCCGGTCGGCCTCTACCCGACCCGCGACAGCCCGGAGGAGATCACCGTCGCGCTCGGCTCGAACCTGACCAACATCGACTTCCCGCTCGGGCCGAGCGCGGCGATCAAGGACGACGAAGCGGCGGGCATCGGGGCCGCCTGCACCAGCACCTGCCCCAACAACGCCACCTGCCTGACCAGCGGCTGGCCGGGCGGCTACTGCTCGCAGGACTGCAGCGCCGCCGCCTGCCCGCTGGGCAGCACCTGCGTCGGCACCACCACCCAGTTCTGCGTCTCGCAGTGCACCGCGCCGCAAGCAGGGCAGAGCAGCTGCCGCGCGTCTTACGTCTGCTACGACGACGGCACCGGCAAGGGGATGTGCCTGCCCCGCTGCAACAACGATCCGGAGTGTGCGCCGCTGGTCTGCAACCTGGGCACCGGCTACTGCGAATAGATGGAGTCGGGCCACCTGCAGCAGGCGATCGAGAAGGAGTTGCGCACCGAGCGCGGCCGCAATGTCCTTCGGATGCAGGTGATTCGGCTGATCGCGATCACCGCCACTCTCGGCGCGGCCGCGTTCTTCGGCTTCGTCCGGGGCCTGGCGGACTGGGTGGTGATCGTCCCCGCGCTGGCCGGGTGGTTCATCGCCGCCGGGGTGCTGGCGGGAGTGGCCTGGAGGCTGCGGCAGCACGCGCGGCCGGTGGCCTGGGCGTGCGCGCTGCTCGATCTGCCGGTGGTGTACTGGCTGCAGCACCTGCAGGTGCCGGTGTCTCCTTCTCCCGGCGGGGTGGCGGGGTTCACCGTGGCGATCTGCTGCGCGCTGATCATCGCCTCAGCGCTGAGCCTGGACGCGAAGCTCAACTGGGGAGTGGCGGCGCTGGGCTCGGTGGTCTGCGTGCGGTTGTTCAACGAGGCCGGGCTGGGCGCGGGCGGGCAGGTGCTGGCGGTGGTGGTGCTGGCGGTGGTCGCCGCGGCCGCCGGGTACCTGGTGCAGCGCACCGCGGCGCTGATCACCTCGGTGTCGCAGGAAGAGCTCAAGCGGGAGAAGCTGGGCCGCTACTTCTCGCCCGACGTCGCCCACCGGCTGCAGCAGCTGGGGGATCAGGGCGGAGGCAGCGAGGCGCGCGAGGTGACGGTGCTGTTCTCCGACATCCGGGACTTCACCGCGCTGTCCGAGACCCTCAAGCCGCAAGAGGTGGTCTCGATGCTCAACGAGTACCACACGAAGATGGTCGAGGTGCTCTTCCGCAACCACGGCACCCTCGACAAGTTCATCGGCGACGGGCTGATGGCCTACTTCGGAGCGCCGCTGCCGGATCCGGAGCACGCGCAGAACTCGGTGAAGTGCGCGACCCAGATGTTGACCGCGCTCGAGGAGCTCAACCTTCAGCGGGTCGCGCGGGGAGCGCCGGCGCTGCGAATCGGGATCGGGCTCCACACCGGGCAGGCGATCGTCGGCGACGTCGGAGCGACCTCCCGCCTCGAGTACACCGCGATCGGCGACACGGTGAACGTCGCCTCCCGGCTGGAGACGCTGACCAAGATCCTCGGGCAGATGCTGGTCGTCTCGCAGAGCACCCGCGAGCGGGTGGGCGACGCCTGGCACTGGACCGAGGTGCCCGACATTTCGATCAAGGGGAAGAAGGACCCGATCTCGGTCTTCATCCCCCGCGCCAAGGCCTAGAGCTGCTCGTAGCTCAGCATGCCGAGCGCGCCGTCGATCTCTTCCGGGGTGACGCCCTGCAGCTCGGCGGAGCACCGCGCGCTGCGCTGGCGCTTCTTCCCGATCGAGATCGCGATCACCTTGTGGGCGGGCGGCAGCTTCGCCGGGCCCAGCGCGAGCACCGCGGCCATGAACCGCGCCTGGCTCTCGGTCGAGTAGCGGTACTCGAGCCCGATGCCCGCCGGGGTCTTCACGCGCAGCGTCCACCCCTGCGATTCGGCGATCGCGCGTACTTCAAACGTCAACTGAGTCATTTTAAGAACCCCTCTGTTCGACTTCGCCACGCTACAGGCCGGTAGCGAGCTGTCGATTTTTTGGCCTCTCGGGCCGAGGGTTCACGGATCAGGAAGTTTGGTCCAGACGGTCTTCAGCTGGGTGTACTGGTCGAGCGCGTGGGGCGACAGATCGCGGCCCCAGCCGGACTCTTTGACCCCGCCGAACGGCGCGGCGTCGTCGAACTCGTTGAAGCAGTTGATCCACACCACCCCGGCTTTGAGCTTTCGGGCGATCGCGTGGCCCTTCGCGGTGTCGCGGGTCCAGATCGCGGCGGCGAGGCCGTACGAGGTGCCGTTGGCGAGCTCGATCGCCTGCGCCTCGTCGGTGAAGCGCAGGCAGCTGAGCACCGGGCCGAAGATCTCTTCCTGGGCGATTCGCGCCGTCGGCGGCACGTCG
>JAGSPQ010000817.1 GCA_018262385.1 Myxococcaceae bacterium
AGGGCCAGAGCTTCGTCGCCTCCGACATCCCCGCGCTGCTCGAGCACACCCGCGACGTGGTCTTCATGGAGGACGGGGATCTCGCCGTCCTCACCGTCGAGGGGATCGAGCAGTTCGATCACTCCGGCCAGAGCATCAACCGCCCGGTGAAGCAGATCGACTGGACGCCGATGATGGCCGAGAAGGGCGGCCACAAGCACTTCATGCACAAGGAGATCCACGAGCAGCCGCGCGCGCTCGCCGACACCTTGCGCGGCCGGATCCTCCGCAGCGAAGGCGACGTGCACTTCGAGGGCTGGAACCTCACCCCCGAGCAGGTGCAGGGGCTCACCAAGATCACCATCCTCGCCTGCGGCACCAGCTTCCACTCCGGCATGGCCGGCAAGTGGATGATCGAGTCGCTCGCCCGGATTCCGGTCGAGGTCGAGCTGGCCAGCGAGTTCCGGTACCGCGATCCGATCGTGGAGGACACCCACCTGGCGATCGCGATCTCGCAGTCGGGCGAGACGCTCGACACCCTGGCGGCGCTGAAGGAAGCCAAGGCCCGCGGCGCGCGCTCGATGACGATCTGCAACGTGATCGGCAGCGCGATGACCCGCGAGGCCGGGCTCACCATCCTCACCAACGCGGGCCCGGAGATCGGCGTCGCCTCGACCAAGGCGTTCACCACTCAGCTGGTGGTGCTCTACCTGCTGGGGATCAAGCTCGCCCGGCTCAACGGCCACCTGTCGGTCGCGCAGGCCCAGGAGCACCTCACCCAGCTCACCGAGCTGCCCGCGCTGGTCGAGGCCTGCCTGCGCACCGAGGAAGCGGTGAAGACCGTGGCGCGGATCTACCAACAGTCGCAGGACTTCCTCTTCCTCGGCCGCGGGCCGATGCACCCGGTCGCGCTCGAGGGCGCGCTGAAGCTGAAGGAGATTTCCTACATCCACGCCGAGGGCTACGCCGGCGGAGAGATGAAGCACGGGCCGATCGCGCTGATCGACGACAAGCTGCCGGTGGTGTTCATCGCGCCGCGGCTGCCGAAGATCTCGTACGAGAAGATCGTCGGGAACATCGAGGAAGTGCGCGCCCGCGGCGGGCAGGTGATCGCGGTGGTGGAGGAGGGCGACGAGCACGTCAAGTCGCTCGCGGTGCACGTGATCACCATTCCTGCCTCGACCGCGCTGCTGGCCCCGGTGGTCGCCACCGTGCCGCTGCAGCTGCTCGCCTACCACGTGGCGGATCTGCGCGGGAACGACGTCGACCAGCCGCGGAACCTGGCGAAGTCCGTCACCGTGGAGTGAGCCGGCAGGTGGAGCGCTCCACCACGGGCTGACCATCGACCCGGCGGCGCGGGGCTCTTCCTCGCGGTGGGTTCGCGGCGCTGAGGTCGCTCGGCGGCCGGGCTCGCCTTCCCCCGCGCGCACAGAAGCAGGCTGAGGCCTCGGCTCGCGCTCCGACTCGTCGGCCTGGGCAGTGCGGGGCTCGGCAAGCTCCATTGCGCAAAGACCACCGACTCGGCGGGGCGGTGCTCTTCCTCGCGGTTGGCTCGCGGCTCCGAGGTCGCTCGGCGGCGGAGCTCGCCTTCCCCCGCGCGCAGAGAAGCAGGCTGAGGCCTCGGCTCGCGCTCCGACTCGTCGGCCTGGGCAGTGCGGGGCGCGGACAGCTCCACTGAGGAAAGACCACCGACCCGGCGGTGCGGCACTCTTCCCCGCGCGGCGGCCGACCCTTCAGGCCCCTATCCGATTTCCTTGCAGCACTGTTTTGCTGCCATCCAGGTGCGCGGAGTTACTGAAGCGTTGTTGCGAGGAAACGCCCGAAATCGCGCCCTGCCGAGGATTTCGTGCAGTGGCCGGCCCATCATCGCTTGCCGCCCGCGAGGCGTGGCTGTGCAGCGCCAACCACATCAGGGTGTGGCGAGCGCTGCACACCCATCAGGATCCTCGTCTCGGTCGCTCGGCCGCCCGGACCTGCCGCCCTCGGCCAATGCCCATGCAGAGCGACGAAAACCCTCGGCGCCCGGCACTCGCGCGCAGGTTCGTCCCCGCACCTCACGAGGCGGCGCCCGGATCGACGACTACCGCCGCTTCAAGTACCTCAGCATCTCGGCCGGGCGATCCGTCTGCGCGATGTCGACGCCCAGCGCCCACGACTTGTCGTACGCCCGCAGGTTCCCCTCGAGCGCCACCGAGAGGTCCTCGATGAACACGTCGGTGAACGGCCGGTGCCCCTTCGCGTGCACCGCGGCGGCGACGTCCTTCGTGTCGGCGTTGCGATCCACCTCGACGATGATCGGCGGGTGCGCCGCGAAGTGCGTCAGCTGCGCGTCGAGATCCGCGACCGAGGCGACGCGAATCATCGTCAGCAGGTTCGGCTCGAGCAACAGTGCCTCGTCGATCTTCGCCACGCTCGAGGTGTCGAAGATCGCCCAGTCGAGCGCGTTGGCGTCCTTGACGTCCTTCACCAGCAGATCCACCCGGTCGGTCTTGTTGGCGTCGATCAGCACCATCACCCGTCCCCGGCACAGCTCGAGCAACGCGCGCAGGGTGGGAATCCGCTCGCAGCCGAAGTCGCCGGTGTACTTGTCGAGCCGCAGCGGCAGCGCCTGGATCTCGGCGAGCGTCAGGTCGGCCGCCGCGCCGGTGCCGGTGGTGGTGCGATCGACGGTGGTGTCGTGGAGGTTGATCATCACCCCGTCCTTCGTCGGGCGTGGATCGGTCTCGACGTAGTCGATCCCCAGTACGATCGCGGCCCGGTAGGCGGCGAGGGTGTCTTCCGGGGCCAGCGCTCCCAGGGCTCCGCCCGCGCCGCGGTGGCCCGCGACCAGCCGGGTGCGGCAGGCGCGATCGACCAGGCAGGGGTCAGGCTTCGCCTTCACCGCCGGCAGCGCCATCCCCGAGCAGTCGTAGCTCTTCGGATCCGGCAGGAATCCGCCGTCGCCCGCCGGCCCCGCATCGGGAACCACCCCCGACGGCGCAGCGCAGGCGACCAGCACCACCGGAAACAGAAGCAGGCAACGCATCCCGCACTTCTTCGCACATACTGCCGCCGCCATGCTCGACGACTCGCAGCTGCGCCGCGTCCGCGCGATGTTCCCCCGCGTCCCCGACCCCGACCAGGCGCTGATCGCCTTGATCGACGCCGAGGCCCACCGCCGCGCCGAGCGCGACGAGATCAGCGGCGCCTTTCACGCCCTCGCCCTCACCCAGGGCTCGCTGATCAAAGAGGAGTACGACCTGACGACCCACAGCCACCACGCCGGCTGGAAGATCGGCGCGGCGGTGGTCGACATCCGCGAGCTCACCGTCGTCAACATGAACCACGGCTTTCCGATGGGCGACCAGGTGCTGCGCCACACCGCCAGCGCGCTCCAGCGCACCTGCCCCACCGCCAAGGTGGTGCGGGTCCACTCCGACGCGTTCGCGGTGCTGCTGGGGCCCACCGCTCAGCAGCCGATTGCGTCCGGCCTGGCGGATCAGCTGCGCACCGCGCTCAAAGAAGGCGCCCCGGTGCCGCTGGAGTTCTCGCTCGGGCTGCTCGAGCTCACCGTCGTCGCCCCCTCGCATTGGCAGGTCCTCGGCCCGCTCGTCTGGGCGGAGTGCGAGCGGGCGCTGGTCCTCGCCCGCCGCGCTCCCTACCAAGGGGTGCTGGCGCGCAAGGTGGTCCTCGACGGCGGGCTGCCGGAAGAAGCGATGTCCGGCCGCTGACGCCTCTGGCTTGGTAAGAGCCGGCCATGCGTTCCACCCTTGCTGCCGCCTTCCTCCTCGCCGCCTGCGCGACGACGCCCCCTGCTTCCGAGAGCGCGCCTGCTCCGGCTGCGCTCAAGCCCCTCGCGGAAGAGACCCACTTCGCCGAGCTGCGCCAGCTGACCTTCGGCGGCGAGAACGCCGAGGCCTACTGGAGCTTCGACGGAAGCCAGCTCTCGCTGCAGAGCCGCGGCCCCGCCGATCAGTGCGATCGGATCTACACGATGGCGATCACCCCACAGCCGGCCGCGCCGGTGCTGCAGTCGAGCGGCAAGGGCGCTACCACCTGCGCCCACTACTTCCCCGGTGAGAAGGAGATCCTCTACGCCTCGACCCACCTCGGCGGCGATCCCTGCCCGCCCAAGCCCGACATGTCGCTCGGCTACGTCTGGGCGCTCTACGACAGCTACGACATCTTCAAGAAGAACCTCTCGACCGGAGCGCTCGAGCAGCTCACCACCCAGAAGGGCTACGACGCCGAAGCCACCGTCTGCGGCAAGGACGGCAGCATCGTCTTCACCTCCACCCGCGACGGCGACATCGAGCTGTACCGGATGGACAAGGACGGCAAGAACGTCAAGCGGCTCACCTTCACGCCCGGCTACGACGGCGGCGCGTTCTTCAACCGCGACTGCAGCAAGCTGGTCTGGCGGGCCTCGCGTCCCAAAGAGGGCAAGGAGCTCGACGAGTTCCGCGCGCTGCTCGCCAAGGGGCTGGTGCGGCCCACCAAGCTCGAGCTGTTTGTCGGCAACGCAGACGGCACCGACGCGTGGCAGGTGACGTACTTGAACGCCGCCTCGTTCGCGCCGTTCTGGCACCCGACCCAGGATCGGATCCTCTTCTCCAGCAACGCCGGCGACCCGAAGGGCCGCGAGTTCGACATCTGGGCGATCAACGCCGACGGCACCCAGCTGGAGCAGATCACCTTCGCCAGGGGCTTCGACGGGTTCCCGATGTTCTCGCCCGACGGGAAGTGGCTCGCCTTCTCGAGCAACCGCGCGACCGCCGAGGGCAAGTCGGACACCAACGTCTTCCTCGCGCGCTGGAAGGAGCATCCGCC
>JAGSPQ010000818.1 GCA_018262385.1 Myxococcaceae bacterium
AAGATCGTGGTGTGGTCGATCGGCGTCCCGTTCTCCTTCAGCACCAGGTGCACCACCGGCACGTCTCCGGCGACGAAGTAGGTGCGGCCGCCGGTCTGGCCGGTCACTGTCAGCGTCGCCTCGAACTCCTCGGTGTTGCGCGGGTCGCGGGTCATGAAGTCGTGCGCCGCCGGAACCGGGTAGAGGGTCGGCGGGACGATCGCGCCGCTCGCCGGGTGGCAGACGCTGCACACCGCGTCGCTCGCCTGCGCGCCGCCGGTGTGGTTGGTGCCGGTGGCGAAGTTCACGTCGTCGTGGCACGAGCCGCACGCCTCGCGCGAGGGCACCGTCTTCCAGTTGTCGACCTCGGTAGTGGTGCCCTGGTGGCACTTGGTGCAGTTGGCGATCTCTGCCGGGAAGCCGGCCTTCCACCACTCGTGCTTGGTGTTGCCGAAGCCCCAGATCGCGTAGCTCCCGTTGTCCGCCGTCTCGTTGACGGGGGTGGCCGGATCATCGAACACGATCCCGTCGGCGCCGGGGATGCTGGCGAGGTGACCGCCCGCGTGGATCTTGTGGATCATCACCTTCATGTCGACCGTCTCTCCACCCTCGGCGTCGATCATCCCCTTGGTGTGGCAGGTGACGCAGTTCTCGACCGTGCGCCGGTTGCCGCCGTGCCCGCGGAACTCGTCCCCGTGGCAGGCCTTGCACGCGCTGGTCGACACGATGTCCCGGCGGAACGCCGCCGTCGACCCATCGGGCACGAAGTCGAAGGTCGCGGTGCCGGTCGGCCCGCTGCTGCCGCCGAACATCACCGACACCCGGTGCAGCACGTTGCGCTCGTAGGAAATCACCCCGGCGTCGGTCGGGACCTTGGTCGCGCCCAGCTTGTTGGCGAAGGTGTAGGTGTAGGTGCCGCTGCCGAGCTCCACCAGGGTCCCGCTGCTCTCGCTGTTGCCCTGGTTCTCTGCCGTGCCGGCCGGGTTCGGGTAAGTAGTCCCGCCGTCGGCGACCACCTGGAGCCGCTGGACGTAGGGCACCCAGACGGTCGACGCCTCGCCTCCGGAAGGGGGAAGCAGCTTGGCGACGGTGAAGCTGAAGCCCTTCAGGCCCACCACGCCCGCGTCGGCCTTGTTCTTCACGGTGAAGTTGACCACTACCGTGCCGGCGGTGTCCGCGCTCGCCGAGGTGATCGTCGGCCGAGCGAGGTAGAAGCCGCTCACTGCCAGCGCGCGCGCCTCGAGGGCCGCGGTGCCGTGGAAGTTGGTCAGCCGGGTGTCGATGCCGCCATCGAGGTTGACACCGGTGCCGGTGCCGTTGGTGCCATTGGTGCCGTTCGTCCCGTTGGTCAGCACCGTCGAGGTCCCGTCGGTGCACGAGATCGTCCTCGTCCCCGCGTCGGGGTTCGAGACGATGGTGCACGAGGTCCCGGCAGCCCCGGGGGTGCCGGTGCCACCCTTGATCACGGTCGAGCTTCCGTCCGGGCAGCGCACCGTCGCGGTGCCGTCGGCGTTGCCGGTCACCGTGCAGGGCTCGCCGGCGGCGCCCTTGGGGCCCATCGGTCCGAGCGGGCCATCTGCCCCGGAGCAGGCAGTGAGGGCTGCGACGGCCAGTCCCAGCAGGAGGTTCTTCGCGTTGCGCGTCGCTGCGTTCATGGATTCCCCAAAGTCCTTCCGCGCCGGGCGTGGCGGGATGGCGGTTTCTGACTGTGTGTTGAGCCGTCGTCCAGTGCTTGCTGCACCCCCCTCAGCAAGAAACGAGCGCACCGCCGCTTCTTGCGGTGGAACCCGTCCGACCCCCGGCCTAGGGTGCATCGACTGCACGGAACCAGAAGCGATGAAAAATCTGCACCTCTCGCAGATCGGCCTAGCCGCAGGGTAATTCAGGCGCGTGCTTTGCACGGCGTGCTGCCGAACTGCCGAACCGCTGAACCCACCTGACGTTTTGCTGCAAGGAGACGGAATCGATGAAGCGAGCCCTGATGTCGTCACTGCTGGTGCTGGGTCTGGTTGGCGCTTTTTCCGCCGAGGCGGCTGACAAGAAGATCGAGCGGCTCTTCAACTCCAAGTGCTCCGCCTGCCACGGCAAGGACGGCAAGGCCCAGACCGAGAAGGGCAAGAAGATGGCGATGCGCGACATGGCCAGCGCCGAGTTCCAGAAGGGCACCGACGAAGAGTTCAAGAAGGCGATTCTCGAGGGGATGAAGAAGGAAGAGAAGGGCGTCAAGCAGGAGATGGACCCGTTCAAGGACGAGCTGAAGGGGCCCGAGGTCGACGCGCTGGTTGCCTACTGTCGCGAATTCAAGAAGTAGCACCCCCACCCATTGCGCAGTAACCCAGGCGTATTCGGCCGGCCCCTTTCCGGGGTGGCCGGGCGAGGGCCTAAGTCCATGAGAGCTTGCCGCATCGCCGCCGCTGTGCTCGCGCTGTGGGCGAGTGGAGCCTTCGCGGCCGACGTCGAAGTGCAGTCGACCACTCTGATCGGAGGCCGGCCGGATGTGGTCGACGGCGAAGTGCGCACCGTGGTGCCGATCTACGAACGGGTCGGGCTGCGCGCGCGCAACCTTCAGCTGCTGGGGATTGACGAGCTGGCGATCACGGTCGACGCCTGGGGCGGGTTGACCCTGCCCGGCTATCAGGGGTCGATCGGCGGCAGCGACGTCAACCTCGCCTTCGTCGAGGGCAAGCTGCTCAAGAAGCGGCTGCGGCTGCGGCTGGGGCGCCAGTTCGTCACCGGCGGGACCGCGCGGGCCAGCTTCTTCGACGGCCTCAACGTCGAGTACCGCAGCCGGTCGGGCCTCGGGGTGAGCGCGTTCGCCGGAATTCCGGTCGAGCGGCGCTACTCCAACTTCGTTCGCGGGGACTTCGTGTTCGGCGCCCGCGCCTTCTGGAACCCGATGTTCGCCACCGAGGTGGGCCTCTCGTACCTCCACCTGCTCAAGCGCGGCGCGCTCGCCCGGCAGGACGTGGGCCTCGACGTGCGCTGGCAGCCGGTGAAGTCGCTGGCGGTCAACGGGGCGGCGGTCTGGAGCATCGCCGAGACCCGGCTGGCCGAGGTCGACGTCGGGCCGCTGTGGCAGCCGACCGAGAACCTCGAGGTGCAGCTCAACTACCGCCGCACCGCCCCCGAGCTGTTCA
>JAGSPQ010000819.1 GCA_018262385.1 Myxococcaceae bacterium
AGCAGCACGTGGCTGGCGAGGATGCTCAGGTAGACGGTGCGGATCGCGCCCACCCCGCCGAACTTCGTGTCCCCGTGGACGTAGTGGTAGGCGACGTAGCCGGCGAGGAACAGGGCGGAGCACGCCACCGCCGAGACCATGAAGTACCGGTGGACGCGCGGGTTGCCGCGCTTGACCGCCAGGTAGCCGCACAGCAGCAGCAGGGTGGAGGTCGCGTTGAGGCCGGCGTTGACCGCCGGCATGAAGCGCAGATCGAGCCCCGCGCTGCCCGCGCCGCCGCGCAGCAACAACAGCCAGGCGAGGAAGGCCAGCGCGGCCGTCGACAGCACCGCGTTGAAGACGAAGAACCGCTTGTCCGAGCCCGCCGTCGCTTCCAGCGTCGTCACTTGCGTTCCTTCGGACACACCGCCTGATCCGCGGTGCGGATGTCCTCCGCCTTCTTGACGTCGGCCTGCGAGGCCGCCACCTGCGCCGCGGCCGCCGCTTCGGCTTCCGTCCAGCGGGGATCCTTCGCCTTCAGCCTCTGGGCCAGCGCGTAGCTGCGGGCATCGACTTCCCCCTGGCTCTTCAGGGTCGCGATCCAGTCCTCGTCGCTCTGCACCATCGCGGCGCACTTGTCCTTCAGCTCCTTCACCAGCTTGAAATCCGGCCGGGCCTTGTAGGCCGTCACCAGCGCGTCGTAGGTCTGCAGCGCGTTGGTGCGGGCGCCGATCTTCACCGCCACGTCGGCCGCCCGCTGGGCGCGGATCAAGTCCAGCTGGATGAACTGCAGCTCGGGCTGGGCCTGGGCGCTCTCCTGGGCGGCCGCCGAGTTCACCAGCAGGAACGGGTAGTGCACCGTCAGCTCGTTCGAGCTCTGCACCAGCTTCAGCGCCGACAGCTTCGGCTGCAGGCAGGCGCTCAGCGCGGTCGCGTCCGCGTCGGTCGAGGGATCGAACGAGACCTCGGTCGCCGGCCCGGCCTGGTCCGCCGCGGCAGGGATGGCGTGCACCTTGATCGTCGCGCGCAGCGAGGGCGGCGGCCTGTTCGCCAGCGGGCTCCAGCAGTCGCACCACGCCGGCGCCGCCAGCCGGATCGCGCCCGCCACGTCCGAGGCGGCGTTGATCCCCAGCTTCACCGCCGGGCTGGTCGCTCCATGGCGGAAGTCGGCCGCGCCGGTCACCGCCGCAGCTCCCTTCGCCAGCGGCTTGAACGGCAGCCGGGCCAACGCCGCCTGGATGCAGGCCACTCCGGCCGGGGTGAGGTGGGTGCCCGTCACCTCGTAGGTCGCGCCGGTCTCGCTCACCGTCGCCTTCACCGCCGCGCTGGCCTCGGCCTCCGGGCCGCGGTGCTTCGGGTCGACGAAGCACTCGAGGACGCCGGGGCGGGCGAGCACCAGGGCGCCGATCACCCCTTCGGTGTTGAGCGGTTCGGGCAGCACCGGCGCCGGCGCGGCGCAGCTGCCGACGTCGAAGTGGCTGATGTTGGCGATCTTCTGCTTCTCGATCACCGGCGCACTGCTCTTGGCGCCCGGGGTCGTGACACAGGCGGAGAGGGCCAGCACGGCGCAGGCAAGGGTGCGGTTCATGGCCGCTGTATACGCCACAAGATCCTTTTTCGAGCCTGCGCGTTTACCTCGCTCACCATGCACAAACTCCTCACCTCTTTGTGGGCCGGCTGCCTCCTCTTCCTCGCCGCCCCCGCGCTGGCGCAGTACTCCCAGGCCGCGGGCCAGAACGCGCCGATGGTCCAGACCCGCGAGCAGCACCGCGACGAAAAGACCGGCCAGGTCGTCGATCGGGTGGTCGAGAAGGAAGCGTCGAAGGATCGCCACGGCAACGCGCAGGGCAACCAGTTCGACCTCGCCGTCGACGGGGCCTTCGAGGGGCAGACGGTGGCGGTGATTCAGCTCTACCCGTTCCCGTTCGACCTCCCGAAGGCGGCGCTGAAGGAGAAAGGCTTCTCGGTCTACCGGTGGACCGGCGCCCCCTCGCCGGAGGAGCTGGCGGCGGCGCTGAAGAAGTCGAGCCAGCTGTGGATCATCGCCGACTCGAGCCGCCACCTGAACGACCGGCACCTGGCGGTGATCAAGAAGTTCTTCGACGACGGCCACGGCGTCTACCTCTGGGGCGACAACGAGCCGTACTACGCCGACGCGAACGCGGTCGGGCAGGCGCTGGTGGGGGTGACGATGCGCGGGGACCTGCGGGGCGATCAGACCGTCGGGCTGCAGCAGCAACCGGGCAAGGCCGGGGTGCTGCGCCGCCACCTGCTCACCACCGGGCTCGAGTACATCTACGAGGGGATCACCATCGCCACCATCGAGGGGAACGAGAAGCTCACCCCGCTGATCTACGGCTCGGCCGACAACCTGGTCGCCGCCTTCTACGACCGCGACGGCAAGCGGCTGATCTTCGATGGCGGCTTCACCCGGCTCTACAACAAGTGGGACACCGCCGGCACCGGCCGGTACGTGAAGAACGCCGCGGCCTGGCTGGCGAACGTCGAGCGCTTCCCGGCCCACGCCTCGGTGAATCCGAAGTCCGGCGCGGCGACCGGAGGCGCGCGGTAATTTCCGAAGCTGCGCCCTCTCCTACTAATCTGTACGAAATTAGTAGTGAAGCGGAACAGCTGTGAATTCAGGTGGTTACTTCGGGTTTCGTTCGAGCCGCTGCTCCAGGTTCTCGACCGGCTTGAAGACCCATTGTTTGCCCCGCTTGGTCCGCACCAGGAGCTTGCGCCGCTCGAGGTCCAGCAGGTCAGTGCGCGCCGTCTGGTACACGACGCCCTGGTCGGTTCGGTGCCGTTGAATGGTGAGCTCCGCCTTCGGATGTTTGACCGCCTGAATCAACAGGGCCTGTTGCCGATGATTGAGGGCTTTGAGCCCCTTGATCCGATCCTCGAACCTGCGCGTCTCTTTCGTCTGGTTCGACACCCAGGCGCGCAGGTCGATCACCGCCTCTTCGATGACCCGGGCCTGGTGAA
This sequence comes from Myxococcaceae bacterium, assembly GCA_018262385.1. Lineage (GTDB taxonomy): Bacteria > Myxococcota > Myxococcia > Myxococcales > Myxococcaceae > JAGSPQ01. Next base: position 2,965 of record JAGSPQ010000819.1, read on the forward strand.
GCAGGAAATAGGTGGCGTCGTTGTGATCGGTCTCGGCAAACAGGAAGGCGCGGTAGTAGTCGGTCGGGGATCTGAGCAGCACCCGCGAGATCGAGATGAACTCGAACATCCAGTAGCCGTGGCGCAGCGCGGCCCAATAGAACAG
>JAGSPQ010000102.1 GCA_018262385.1 Myxococcaceae bacterium
CACCCCGCCGTCGGGCAGGCGGGGCGGCATCCACAACTGGGCGCCGTAGTAGTTCTGGCCCGGGGTCGAGATCCCGAACGGGACCGACAAGGAGAAGGCGCTGACCGCTCCGGCGACGACGAACTCGTAGTTCATCCGGGTGAGGAACGGGAAGTCCCAGAACAGCCCCATCTCGTAGGGGGTCGAGGGCGCCAGCTCGTGGATCTGGGGAAGTGACGACAGCGGCAGCGGCTGGGGCAGAAACGGAACGCGGAAGAACACCGCCTGCGACCGCTCGTCGCCGGACGCGCAGAAGGAGAACGCGTCGGTCGGCTGCGCGCTGAAGGTCTCGTTGTTGTAGAAGGTCACCACCCCGAACTCGCCCACCTGCACGTTCTGCGACAGCGGAGTGCGCTCGGGCGCGCGGAAGCTCAGCTCGATCACTTTGCCGGCCTGGGCCTCGGAGTACTTGGCGATGAAGGTGAGGTACTGCGGCCGGGTGGGGAGGATCGGCAGGTTGCCGAACTTGAACGGCCCGAGGTTCAGGTCGGGAAAATCGGGCCGGATCGCGCAGGTGATCTGGGAGTTGTCCGGGACCTTGTCGAGGTCCTCGATGTCCATCCGCGCCGGGCACCAGAGCACCAGCGCCCGCATCTGGGGGCTGACGATGTTGTACTTGAAGGTGTCGAACACGAAGGCGCCGCTGACCCGGGGCGAGCTCTTGTCGCGCTCGAGCGGCAGGATCTGCTCCAGCGCCTTCTCGATCGCCGCCCCGACCTCGCCCCTGGTGTCGTCGTGGTGAAGCGCCAGCGCGAGCACCATGTCCTTGCCGCGCGCGCGCACCAGGTCGAGGCGGGCCTTCAGCTGACCGGCGAGGGTGTTGGGGAAGCTCGGGTTCTTGTAGTCGTCGATGCAGATCTCGGGCGACCCCTCGAGGATCAGCCGCTGCACCTGCATGTTCTGGTGCACTTTCGAGATTTCGCGGTTGCAGATCCGCAGCAGCAACCCGACCTCGGTGTTCTCCCGAATCGGGCTGCGCAGCGACGGGAAAGCGGGGTGGACCTCGGGATTCTTTCGCGCCAGCGCCACCGAGGCGAACGTGCCCTTGGCGTCGGTGACGATCGCCTGCGCGCACACCCCCAGCGCGGTCGAGGCCTCCAGCGGCAGCCGGTGGGGGTCGAAGATCGCCCGGTACGACGTCTCGAGCGGACCCCATGGCAGCGGGGTCAGCCCGGCGGGGCAGGTGGGCGCGAAGCCGTAGCCATACGGGTTGTCCAGCGGCGCCACCACGTCGCCGTACTCGGGGCTGCTGATGTGGAACTTCCGCCGCAGCCCGAAGTCGCGCACCTGGTCGTTGCGCAGGGTGGGGAACGGGTGGCGCGCCCGCCACTGCACGGTGTGGTTGGTCTCCTCGAAGACCCCGTAGACGATCAGGCTGCGCTGGGTGTGGGCCGGCCCGGCGCCGATGATGTTGTAGGTCAGCGGAGCGGTGAGGGTCAGCGCGCCGTCCTTGTGGTACCGCAGCCGCAGCCCGACCTCGCGGGGCACCGTCTGGACCTTCATGCTGATGCTGCCGCACCGCGTGTTCGGCCCGCATGCCACCGGCAGGTGGGTGTGAATCGGGGTGACGTTGGAGATCGGCGTCCACGGCAGTTCGGCCAGATCGGTGCGCCAGGTGACCTCGATCTGGCTGTCTGGGCCCAGGCCCTGCTCGGCGCCCACGTTGTAGAAGAAGAACAGCGTCTGCTCTTCCTCGAACCACGTCGCATCGGCCAACGCGAACCCCGCGTTGATGCTCACGATCGGCACCTTGTTGCAGGCGCCGAGCGCGAGCACCGCCCACAGCAGCAGGGCTGGGGCGCGGGCGTTCATCAGCCGACGATCTCCGCGAACGACACCTTCCCGCGGGCGACCAGCTTCTTCACCGCCGAGACCAGCTCGGTGTGGCCGCGCCGCGCCTGGAGCAGCTGATCCGCGCGCGAGCCGAAGCCCATGTTGGCGCGCATCGCGTTCTGCAGGGTCTGCGGCAGCCGGGCGACGAACCCTTCCTGCCACGAGGCCTGCTGCATCGAGGTCCAGCCCGCCAGCCCCTTGATGTCGATCTCCAGCAGCAGGTCGGCCTGCAGCTCGGAGGGGATCTTGAACAGCATGTCCGGGTAGAGGATCTCCTCGTACCAGGCGGGGTGGGTTCCGCTCGCGCGCATCAGCGCGTCGGCGAACAGCGCCTTGCGATCTTCCGCAGGCAGGTGCGAGCAGAGCACCGACAGCGCTCCGGCGGCGTCGAACTCGCGGCCGCGATCGACGATCTCGTGCGAGCCCGTCTCGGCCGGCATCTGCAGCGGCAGGCCGGCGCGCGCGTTGTCGAGCGTCTCGAACAGGTGCTGCCGCTCTTCGTTGCTGATCCGGTTCGAGATCAGCAGCTGGGTGGCGACCTGCAGCCGCAGCTCGGGGGCCAGGGCCCGCGCCAGCTCGTGCTGACAGTCGGTGGGCACCAGCGCGAACAGCAACGCTCCGTTGCGCGCCGGCAGGCTCTCGATCAGGTGGGCCAGCCCGTCGGCGCCGAACTCCTCGCGCAAGCTGCGGTAGCTCTCGGCGTCCGACTGCGCCAGCAGCGAGGAGGAGATCGCGTGGTGGTTGAGCACCCGGAAGAACTCGGCGTCCGACGGCAGCTTCTTCTCGTCCAGCGCCTTGAGGTACTCGGCGAACTCGACCTTGCGCACCGCCAGCTGGCCGTCGGAAGAGAAGGCCAGCGAGAGCCGATCGCCGAAGACGAAGATCGCCTTCGCCAGGTAGGCGAACTCGCCCGCCTTGAGCCAGGTGCGCAGCAGCTCGACCACCCCGCCCTGATCCTCGCCCAGCTGGGTCTGCGCGATCCGCTCGTTCCACAGCCGCTGCTGCTCGGTGATGAACCCCGCCTCTTCGTTCTTCTCGGCGAGCTTGAGCTGCTCGGTCTGGGTGGGGAGCACGATCGGCTCGGGCCGGGGCTCCTCCTTCGCCTCCATCGTGCCTGCGGCCAGCTGGGCCAGCATCGCCTTCTCTTCCAGCGACTCGCGCCCGAGGCGGCGGCCGCCCCAGATGATCGCCAGGGTGGCGAAGGTGCCCAGCAGCAGGGCGATCATCCACGAGAAGTGCGGCAGCAACCCCAGCCACAGCTCGCGCAGCGCCACCGCCCATTCGAACTTCGGCGGCGGCGCGGGCGGAAGAGGCGGCGGCTCGACCTTCACCGGCGCGACCGGCTCGGGGATCGGCGGGGGCGAGATCGCCAGCGCCGGCGAGATCGGCTCGAGCACCTGGCGGCTGACGGTGACCTGCAGCCAGCCCTTCGACAGCCGCTGCTCGAGCCGCTTCACCAGCGCCTGCACGTCCTTGGCGGCGATCGACTTCTCGTGGGCGAACTCGCACCGCGCCTGGGTGAGGTACTCCTGGGGAGGCACCGAGCCCAGGCCTTCGGGCTGACCCAGGCCCGGCAGCGAGGTGCCGCGGGGCAGATCGACCACCGTGTGATCCCGGTAGCTGCAGCCCTTCGACACGCACCGCTCGGGTGCGCAGTCGCGGCTCAAGAAGAGATCGAACTGGCTCTCGAGCGCCCGCAGGTCCATCAGCACCGGGGCGGGGATGTGCTTCTCGGGCACCGGGGTGGCGGTCGACTGGGCGAGCGCCCCCAGCGGCAGCAACAGCGCGAGGACGGCCAGCGAGCGAAGGATGACGGGTCTCATCAGTAGATCCTCACGACGACGCGGCGATGCCGGGCCAGCCGCTGTTCGGGGCTCAAGCCCTTCAGCTGGTCTTCCGGCAGCGGCTTGGTGTCTGCGTAGCCCTCGACGCGAATGCGCGAGCGCACGATTCCGACGTCCTCCAGCCGCTGGCGCAGCACGATCGCCCGGTCGGAAGAGAGGTCCCAGTTGCTGCCGCCGTTGGTCATCGGCGTCACGTCGGTGTGGCCCTCGACCGCGAAGCTGTACTTGGTCGAGTACGGCACCAGCACCTGCAGCATCGAGGTGACCGTGGTGTCGAACTCCGAGCGGATGATCGCCTTGCCCGAGTCGAACACCAGGCCGGAGTTGAGCGACAGCTCGAGCCCCTCGGCGGTGAGGGTGGTCGAGACCACCTGCTGCAGTTCCTTCTTCGCGATCTCCGCGTCGATCTGCTTGCGAATCGACTCGAGGCTGGCCGGCTGCTCGGCGCCCGAGATGCTCTTGACGATCTGCTGCATCCGGCTCTTGTTCAGCTGCGCCGCGGTCAGCAGCACCACGAAGAACAGCAGCAGGTTGGTGATCAGGTCTGCGTAGCTGAGCAGCCAGCTTTCCTCATGACCCCGTGCGCGCCGTTGCATCGCTCACGCTCCGCCACGCGCGACGAGCTCGTTGACGCTCTTCTCGCACCGCTCGATGAACCCCAGCCGCTCGTCGAGCAGCCCGTTGAGGAAGTGGCCGATCGGCCCCGCCATCCCCGCGCCGAACGCCACCCCGTAGAGCGTCGCCAGCAGCGCCAGCGACATCGAGGCGCCGATGTTGAGGTTGTCGGCGCTCATGTTGCGGAACATCTGGATCATGCCGGTGATGGTGCCGACCATCCCGAACGCCGGGCCCAGCTTGGAGAGCATCTCCCAGTTGTTGATCGGCGGCTGCCAGCGCAGCAGCTCTTCGTGGCGCAGCTCCATGAACACCTTGGCGCTGGAGACCTCAGGAGCGCGGTTGATGATCAGATCCACCATCTGCTTCACCGCCGGGAACTTGCTCTTCTCGGCGATCGACAGCGCGCCGCTGCGCTTGCCCTCGCGCCAGAGGGTGTAGAGCTGGTCGCGCTCGGCCTCCATCTCCTTGGTGGCCTTGCTGATCAGCCGCAGGCCGGGGATGAACTCGCGCAGGCACAGCAGGGTGCGCAGGGCGGTGGTGCTGCTCGAGCTGATCAGCACCGCGGCCGTCGAGCCCAGCATCACCATCGCCAGCGCGTGGCCGTCGAACGCCGAGATCACCGTCGCGTCGCCGCGATCCGAGAAGCCCAGCCAGACGATGAAGCCCAACAAAACGAATCCGATGATTTGCACGTGGATCTCCTTCCTACTTCTGCTGTTTCTGCAGCTCTTCGAGCTTCTTGCGCACCGCGGGATCGCTCTCGATCGTCTCCACCTGCTCGTAGACCTCGATCGCCTTGTCGCGCTCGCCCATCATCAACAGCAGCGAGGCCTTCGCCCGGAGGAACTCGGGGTGCGACTTGTACCGTTGCAGCACCGTCTCGCACCACTCGAGGGCGAGCGAGTAGTTGCCGCCCTTGATCGCGTCCTGCATCAGGGTGCGGGCCCGGGTGATCGAGACCTCGGGCGCGGTGTCGTCGATCCGCAGCCCGCGCTGGCGGTAGGCCTCGATCAGCGACGTGTCGGCGGCGGTCACCGGCGGCGGCACCACCCGGGTGGTGGGGATGGTCTTCACGTCGCGGCTGCCGGCGGCGTGCTCGACCACGATCCGCTGGCCGGTCGCCAGCATCGGGATGTCGACCTCGGTGATCAGGTTGCCGTCGTTCCACCGGACCTTCATCGCGGTGGTCGAGCCGAAGCCGAACGGCCGGGTGAGGGTGCCTTCCTCCTTCAGCGCCGGGTGCTTCGTCGGCGCCGGCTCGACCAGGTAGTAGGTGTAGTTGCGGGCGGCGCAACCGGTCAGGGCGAGGCTGATGAGCAGGAGTCGGGTCATGGCAGGAAGGGCAGCAGAGAGATGTTCAGCAGGGACAGGCCGATGCCCACCTTGCCGTTGGTCGAGACGGTGGCGACGAGGCCGAAGTTCGACTTGCCGAACGGCAGCCGCACCACCAGCAGGCCGGTGAAGAGCGGGTCGATCACGTTGCCGGCGGTGGGGCTGATCGCCCGCACCAGCCCGGTGGGGACGCTGACCAGCAGCTTCACCCCCACCATCAGGTTCCAGGCGAACGGCAGCACCCGGTAGTACGACCCGCCCAGGCCCACCAGCGGGTCGACCAGCGAGATGGTGAAGCCCGACAGGTTGGTGTTGGCGTCGCCCCACTGCTCCGTCCAGTCGAACGACAGGTGGAAGCCGTTGCCGCCGGTGACGTCGACGAAGGCGTGGGTGACCGCGTCGCCGCGCGCGCGCCGATCGAGCTCCCGGGCGAGCTTGAGGTTCTGGCGGGTGCGGGCCGCTTCCGACAGCGACGGGTCGAAGCTCTCGGCCATCACGATCCGGCTGTTGCGCAGATCGATCAGCTTCAGGCTCACCCCCTCGGCCGTCTCGTCGAGCCAGATCGCGGTGCGCGCCGCCGCGCCCTTGCCCCGCACCGACTCGTCCAGCCGGGTGATCTCGACCGTGCCGAGGTTGCTGGTGTTGTGCTCGATCTTCCCGTCTTCCATGTACAGCCGCGGCGCGCGGCACGCCTCGCACGAGCGCAGGCCGGGCGCGCCGAAGATCCGCACCAGCGAGGCGAGCGCGGCGGTCGGGAACCAGTTCTTCGTCTCGTCGTACGCCGGCGTCACGCTGACCACGATCGCCGGCAGCAGGTCCTTGATCACCAGCCCCGAGCCGTCTTCCTGCCGGATCGCCAGCGTCTCCTCGAGCCGGTCGAGCGCGTCGCGGGTCGTCTCCCGCTGGGCCCACGCCGCGGTGGGGATCAGCGCGAGCAGCACGAGGGCGCGCGTCAGAAACAAAACGACACCTCGATGCCCAGGGTGTGAATCGAGAGCGGCCCGAGGTCCCAGTACTTGCCGATCGCCTCCGAGTCGTTGATCCCCGGCGCCGACTCGACGAACAGCACCACCCCGACCCGGTTCTTCACCCGCAGCTCGAGCCCGAGCTGGATCGTGCCGAAGGTGTAGTTGGGCTCGCCCGGCCGCTTGAAGATCAGCTCGAGGTCCTCGATGGTGGGAATCCGGTTGCGGAAGGCCAGCGCCTCCTGGCCGTAGACCGAGATCACCCCGCCGCCGACGAAGACGTAGAGGTCCGGCCGGGTGAGCGAGACGGTCGAGCCCGAGACCAGCCGCGCGATGCGGGCCTGCGCCTCCCAGGCGACGTGCAGCTCGGGCGCCCAGCTCAAGCCGAACGAGACGCCTGCCGTCCACGCCCGGGCCTGGCTGAGCGAGGCCTCGATTCCGAACGAGAGCCAGACGAACGGGGTGACCCGCAGGCTGTCGCTGCGCGGGTTGTAGGTGCGCACCCCGATGCGAATCGGCACCAGGAAGATCCCCCGCCCCTCGAGCGCGTCGAGGTACTCCTGGCGCGCGCCCTCGGCGCTCTTCAGCCGCTCGGGGTGGCGCAGCATCGCCGCCGAGGTGGTGAGGGTCGACAGCGTCTTCGCGTAGACGATCGGCAGGTTGGGCTCGAGGGCGGTGATCCGCGCCCGCAGCACCAGCGCGGCTCCTTCCACCTCGAAGTCGAGGAAGATCGCGTGGCGGCTGCCCGAGATCTTCCCCGCCGCCGAGAGCGCCTCGGGCTGATCGACGCCCCGCGAGACGATCGTCCCCTTCGAGCCCGAGTGGACCACCAGCGAGGTGCACTCGGGGCAGTGGGAGAGCGTCAGGTGGGTGCTCGGGTTCTTGATCAATAGGGTGGTGAAGTGGTTCTCGATCAGCGCCTGCAGGCCGCTGGAGAACCCGACCGGCACGCTGACGTCGGCCAGCACCACCGGGGTCTGCAGCGCGAACGGCGGCTCGCCCAGCCACCCGAACACCAGCTCGTCGAGCAGATCGTAGGCCTGAAGCTGAAGCTGGCCGGCGACCTCGGTGCGCAGCGCCTCGAGCTGGGCCCGCTGGGCCTCCTTCGCCTCGAGGTCGGCCGCCAGCGCCGACGCCGGCAGCACCGCGATCAGCAGGCCGCAGAGCGTCAGCCTCATCGCAGCCACTTCCACTCGCCCCGCAGGCAGATCCCCGCGTGGAGGTCGGTCTCGCGCGCGTCGATGATCATCAACCCCAGGAACGCGTCGTTCTCGGCCAGCACCTTCTCGGCGAAGTACCGGCGGCAGGCGAGCGGGTAGGCCTTCGCCGCCGACAGCCGCGCCAGCACCGCGATGTCTCCGGCGGCGAGCACCGGGACCCGATCGGAGACCTGGTGGCCCCGCTCGGCGAGATCGATGCGGGCGGCGACCGAGATCTTCTGCGCCACCGTCGGCTGCGGGTAGAAGGCGTCGACGTGCCAGGTGGTCTGATCCGGCGCGAGCGCGCTCGCCAGCCGGGTGATCTGCCCCACCGTCTGCCGCAGCGAAGTGAGGATCACCTCGTCGCGCGCCGCCCGCTCGCCCGGCTCGGCGAGGCGGGTGGTGCAGACCAGCGCGTCGATGTTGCTGTAGGAGCCGCGCGGCGGAAGGTCCGGCACCTTGCCCGGGTAGAGCTCGTGGGCATGGGCCTGGCTCACCCGGTCGCACTCCAGGTTTCGCGAGTACGCCTTG
>JAGSPQ010000103.1 GCA_018262385.1 Myxococcaceae bacterium
GTCGGCCAGCAGCACCTCGAGCGCCTTGTTGACCCGCTGGCGGATCAGCGGGCGATCGTTCTTCAGCGCGCCGACCGCCTTGCCCGCCTCTGCCTGGTTCTTCGGCCGGGCGGTCTTGCCGAACATGTCGGCGACGAACACCACGTACTTCTGGCCGGCGACCTCCTCGGCCTGCTTGAGGTTCGCGGGGGTGATGCCGAGCCAGTTGGGCACCAGCACCAGGCCCGGCCGCGGGGTCTTCACCGCGTCGTCGAACAGCAAGACGCCTTCGAACTTCGCCTTCTCGATCTCGTAGGTGATCGGCCTGGAGACCATTTTCGCAAACGCCGGAGCGGCGGCCAGGAGAGCAACGGCAAGCAGAGCTTTCATGGCCGCCACATACCGGGTGCCGCTACTTCTTGTCGCGCGATCCGCAGCTGGAGACGTTCGCCGCAGTGGGGCAGGAAGAGGTGCCGCCCCGCACGCAGCCGAGCTCCTTGCACTTCTTGTCCCCGTCCGACTCGCTGCCGGTGTAGCAGCAGTACGCGCGGTCTTTGCACGCGCCCTTGCTGTCGGACTTGCAGATGATCGCACCGTCCGCGAACGCCACCGACGACAGCAGCATCAGTCCCGCGACAAACCGCTTCATGTGAGGCCTCCCAAGGCATCGCGCGCGCCATGCGCAGCGAGCGGCGGGAGGCTACACGCCCTTCAGTTCTCGAAGAGGACTTTGACCAGCCGGGCGACCAGCCGGGCCTCTTTCAGGCTGCGCCGGGAAAGGAAGTCGGCCAGCTCGGCGACGTCGTCCCGCCGGCGCTGCTCGAAGGTGGAGAACAGAGTCCGCAGCGAGATGTCGAGCCCGTTGGCGAGCTTGCTCAGGGTGTCGAGCGAAGGCGAGATGGTGCCCCACTCGATCCGCCGCACTGCGTCGACCGAGAGATCGCTCTTCTCAGCCAGACCTTCCTGGGTGAGGCCGCGAGACAGCCGCAGCTGCCGGATGTTTTCGCCGAAGCGCCGCCGAAGTGTGGTGCTGACCGACATTTGAAACCGTCTCCCCTTTTTCCTTGTTCTGGCGGGCACTCTCCGGGCCCCGTTGGCTGTCGTGAAGTGCCGATTCACCATACCCAGCAGCGCTTTTGCGCATGGGCGGGACCAGAGGGTTTTCCCGCGCCGTTCGACCCATTGATAACCAGAGAGCCCCAATGGATGCATGGGCTTGAGAGCCAAATCCGCTCGGAGGAAGGGGCTGGAGGTCGGGCTCGGAAGGGGTAGGTCAGAACAGACCCGGCACCCGCTCTTTCGCCAGAGAACGGATGGCTTCTACGCATGGCAAGACCGCGATTTCATGTATTTTTTGCCTGCAAAGGCGTTTTTGCCCCGCTCAGCGCTCAACCAGGCCCCGCAGAAGGCCGGCCCCTCCCCGACCCAAGATCTGCGTGTAACCGCGGGCGGTTGCGAAGGTGTCTCCGGCGAAGGTGTCAGACACCTCGTACGCGGTCTCGGGGTGAGTATGTTCCGCGGCCATGCGAACTGCCGCGCTGCTGCTGACGCTGCTGGGTGCGAGCCCCGCCGGGGCCGGCCCGATGACGGTCGCCGTCCTCTACTTCGACAACAACACCGCCCTGCGCGAGTACGACGTGCTGCAGAAGGGGATGGCGGACATGCTGATCACCGACCTGATGGCCAGCGACCAGCTGGCGATCGTCGAGCGCGAGAAGCTCGACGCGGTGATCGGCGAGATCAAGATGCAGCGCTCGAAGTTCTTCGATCCGGCCACCGCGGTGAAGCTGGGGAAGATCGTCGGCGCCGGCTACGCGATCACCGGCGCCTTCACCGGCTTCGACCCCGAGGTGCGGATCGACGTGCGGATGATCGACGTCCAGACCGGCAAGGTGGTGATCACCGCCCAGGTCAAAGGGGCGAAGGACAAGTTCTTCGATCTCGAGCAGGAGCTGGTCACCCGCTTCCTCGCCTCGCTCGCCGCCAGGGCGCCCGCCACCGGGGGCAGCAGCCTCTCGCTGAGCAACGCGCTCAAGTACAGCCAGGGCCTCGACACCGCCGACCAGGGAGACCTGAAGGGCGCCTCGACCCAGCTGGCCGCGGTGGTGCGGGACGCTCCGCAGTTCCAGCTGGCGAAGACCCGCTACACCCAGCTGCTCAAGCGCCTGCGCGAGGCAGGCAAGCGCCGCGACGTCGCCCTCTCCGCCGACGAGACCGAGCTGGTGAAGGGAATGGACGCGGCGATCCAGAAGTGGGGCGGCCAGCTGCTGGGCGGCAACGAGCTCGAGGTCTACTTCTGCTACCGCGCGATGCGCACCGCCTATCTGATGTGGAAGCTCGAGCAGCCGCTGAGCGCCGCGCAGGGGCCGCTGAAGATGAAGGTCGCCGACAAGGCCCAGCGCGAGGCGGCGAAGCAGACGCTGCTTCAGATCTGGGACAACGAGGTGGCGCTGATCGCCGACGTGACGAAGAACCACGAGAAGCTGCAGTACATGAACCACGCGCTCAGCTGCCCGATGGCGCTCGCCCGGCAGGACAAGTCGGTCAAGACCACCGACTTCAACCGGCTGAAGACGATCGGAGTGCCCTGGTACTACATGCCCGGCATCCACCCCGCCGATCGCGCGCCCGACCTGGTGCGCTTCGCCGCGACCGGGACCTTCGTGCGGGCCCGGTTCACCGAGGACGAGGACGAGGTCCCCACCTTGCGGGTGATGCCGACCCTGCTGGCGATCGATCCGTCGCTGGTGAAGAAGGGCCTCGAGCTGCTCGACGCCGCCGACAAGCACCTCGAGAAGCCCGCCAGCCGCAGCCTCCCCGCCGCCCGGCTGAAGCTCGAGGTCTCGCGGGCGGCGCTGCTGCTGGTGGTGGGCCGGCGGGAAGAGGGGATCGCCTCGCTCCAGTCCTGGCTCGACAAGAACCCGAAGTCGTCGAGCTACAAGGCGGTCGAGGAGCAGGTCGAAGCGCTGCTGGGAGTCAGCGAGCTGGCCCGGAAGGACGGCGACGCGCTCGCGCAGTGCACCGCTTCCGACGAGCAGCTGGAGCGCGAGGTCGATCGGCTGTTCGATGCGGAAGGGTCGAAGGCGGTGGCGGCGATCGCCGGCAAGCTCGGGCCGAAGTGCGCGGCGAAGGCCCACGCGGTCGCCGCCTGGAACGCGGCGGCGCGGGGCGATTGCGCCTCGGCGAAGGGGTTCCTCGCCCGGGCCCCAGGCCAGGACGTCGGCGGGGTCAGCGCGGTGTGCGAGTGAGCCAGACCCTCGACACCCTCGGGCCGCTGGTCGACGCGGTCTGCGCGACGACCGACGTCGCCGAGCTGAAGAACCTGCACCGGAAGCTCGAGGCGCTCGACCTGCTCGAGGCCGCCGACGAGCCGGGAGCGCTGGAGGTCCTCGACCGGGTGTTCGCCAGGCTCGACGCCCGAGTCGAGAAGCTCGACCCGGCTTCCGAGGCGTCGCGGGTGGTCCAGGACATTCGGGACACCGTGACCTCGAGCTGACGGGCTACGGCACGATCGCGGCGCACTCCACCACGCAGGCGAAGGTGGCCGACGCGCACGACCGCTCGCTGATGCAGGCGTTGCACATGTCGGCCTTGCGCCGGTAGTCGCCGTCGGTGCTCGAGGCGTCGCGGCAGCGCAGCTCGCACGCGCTCACGTCGTACGTGCTCTCGAAGCACGACTGGTACCGGCTGCAGACCCCGTGGCAGTCGATCGCGGTGTCGACCTTCTGCACCACCACGCACCCGCTCAGCAGCAGCACCAGCCCGAGCGCGCGGGTCACATCTGCTCGGTGGCGAGCCGCAGCTGGGACACCGTCGTCGGGTGGCCGAAGCGCTGCAGCGTGCGCAGGTGCGAGCCGAGCGCGTGGAGGAAGGTCGGATTCTCGTGGTACGGCAGCCCGTGCTCGAAGGCGACGGCGCGGACGATCGGCGCCAGCTGGGGGTAGTGCACGTGGCAGATCTTCGCCAGCAGGTGGTGCTCGACCTGCCGGTTGAGGCCGCCGAAGAAGAAGCTCGCCAGCCGGTTTCGGGGCGCGAAGTTCGAGGTGGTCCGCAGCTGGTGCTCGGCCCACGAGTGGTTCACCGCGCCGGGCTGCGGAAACGCCGTGCTCTCGACCACGTGCGCCAGCTGGAACACCACCGCGCTCGTCAGCCCCAGCGCCGCCTGCATCGCCAGGTAGCCGATCGCCACCTGCCACCAGGCGAAGGCTCCGACCCACAGCGGCACGCCGAGGAACAGCGCCAGGTGCACCAGCTTCCAGCCAATCACCTGCACCACCTGCCCCACCGGCTCGCGCTTGCCGGTGCGGGGATCGATCGAGAACACCTGCTCGAAGTCCTTCTTGAAGACCCAGACCAGGGTGGTGAAGCAGTAGAGCACCAGCGCGTAGAGGTGCTGGAACCGGTAGACGAAGCCCGGGTTGTCGCGCGGGTAGAGCAGCAGAAACGGCCCCGGCTCGAGGTCGTGATCCATGCCCGGCACGTTGGTGTAGGTGTGGTGGACGAAGTTGTGCGCCCGCGCCCAGGTGTACGAGCTGGCGCCCATCAGATCGAAGGTGTGCGAGAGCAGCCGGTTGACCCAGGGGCGCGAGGAGTACGAGCCGTGGATCGCGTCGTGGCAGACGTTGAAGCCGACTCCGGCGAGCATCACTCCCAGCAGCACCGCCAGCGGCAGCCCCAGCCAGGCGCCGGTGACCCCGCTCGCCAGCAGGGCCCAGAGCGCGGCCGAGCCGCCGAGGAAGACCACCGTCTTGGCGACCATTCGCCCGTCGGCGTGGCGGGAGATCCCCCGCTCGGTGAAGTACGCGTTGATCCGTTCGCGGAGCGCGGTTTGGAGTCGATGGTCGCGGGGGTCGAAGGTCAGCCGGGCGTTGTTGCTCATGAGCGAGCGGTAAACGTAACTGTCGATTATCACCGGTTGACCACGGATCTCGACGAGGAGCCGGCCCCGGAAACCGGTTAAGTTCCGCCCATGAAACTCAAGCGCCTGACCCAGCCGATGGTGCGCGACGGGGAGAAGCTGCGGGTGGCCACCTGGGACGAAGCCCTCGATCGCGCCGCCGCGGGGATCCGCGCCTCGGTCGACCGGCACGGGCCGAACACCTTCGGGATCTTCAGCTGCAGCAAGGCGACCAACGAAGTGAACTACGTCGCTCAGAAGTTCATCCGCACGGCGATCGGCAGCAACAACATCGACAGCTGCAACAGAACCTGACACGCCCCCAGCGTCGTCGGTCTGGCGACGGTCTTCGGAGCAGGCGGCGGAACCAGCTCCTACCGCGAGGTGGAGGAGACCGACGTCATCCTGCTGTGGGGCAGCAACGCGCGCGACACCCACCCGATCTTCTTCCACCACGTGCTGAAGGCGATTCGCCGCGGCGCCAAGGTCTACGTCATCGATCCCCGCCGCACCGCCACCGCCGAGTGGGCCGACGGCTGGCTCAGCCTCGAGGTGGGCACCGACATCGCGCTCGCCAACGCGGTCGGCCACGCGATCCTCGAAGAAGGGCTGCACAACCAGAAGTTCATCGACCACGCGACCGAGAACCTCGACGCCTACCGGAAGACCGTCGCCCACTATGCGCCCGAGGTGGTGGGCCCGAAGATCGGCGTCGACCCTGTGCTGATCCGCCGGATGGCGCGGGACTACGCCAGGGCCGACCGGGCGATGATCTGCTGGACCCTGGGGATCACCGAGCACCACACCGCGGTCGACAACGTGCTGGGGCTGATCAACCTCGCGCTGCTCACCGGCCACGTCGGCCGCTGGGGCTCGGGCCTCAATCCGCTGCGGGGGCAGAACAACGTCCAGGGCGGGGGCGACATGGGCGCGCTGCCGGCAAAGCTGCCCGGGTTCCAGGACGTCGAGAACGACGCGGTGCGCGCCACCTTCGAGGCGAAGTGGAAGGTGAAGATCCCGCCGAAGAAGGGCTGGACCCTGACCGAGATGTTCCACGCGATGGAGCGCAAGGACTTCACCTCGCTCTACGTGGTCGGCGAGAACCCCGCCCAGTCCGAGGCCGATGGGCTGAAGTCGGTGCGGATGCTCGAGGAGCTCGAGTTCCTGGTGGTGCAGGACATCTTCCTCACCCGCACCGCCCAGCTGGCCGACGTGGTGCTGCCCGCTTCCGCCAGCTGGTGCGAGGCCGAGGGCACCGTCACCAACAGCGAGCGGCGGGTGCAGCGGTGCCGCGCGGCCCTCACCCCACCCGGCCAGGCGAAGGACGACATCGAGATCATCTGCCTGCTCTCGAAGCGGCTTGGCTACGACATGGGGGTGATGACCCCGCAGCAGGCGTGGGACGAGATGCGAACGCTCAGCCCGATGCACCGGGGAATGAGCTGGGCGCGGCTCGAGGCGCTCGGCGGGATCCAGTGGCCCTGCGCGGACGAGAACGATCCGGGGGCGCCGTTTCTGCACGGGCGGCTGTGGGCCGAGCCGGTGCAGGGGCCGCGCGCGGCGTTTCATCCTTCCGAGAACCGGGCGCCGGTCGACACCCTCGACGACGAGTTCCCGCTGCGGCTGACCACCGGGCGCCGGCTGGACGACTTCAACACCGGGGTGCAGTCGAACGGCTATTCGTCTCCGCTGCGGCGGGGAGAGACGCTGGATCTCTCTCCCCAGGACGCGGCGTTCTGGGGCGTGGCCGACGGTGAGCGGGTGCGGGTGCGCTCGCGGCGGGGCGCGGTCGAGGCGCCGGTGCGGTTCGACCCCCTGCTCAAGCCGGGGCTGGCGTTCATGACCTTCCATTTCCCGGATGAGGTGGACGTCAACGTGTTGACGATCGACGCCACCGACCCGCTGTCGGGCACTGCCGAGTTCAAGGCGGCGGCGATCCGGGTCGAGAAGCTGGCGGTCACTTCGCCAGGCTCGTGACCTTCACCGACTCGAGCTGGGCCGTCCCATCGAGTGCCTCGACCCAGACGGTGAGCGACATCCCCCGGCCGGGGATCCCCGCGCCCTCGAGCACCGCCCGCTCGCCCGGGCCGGCGTCGTGGGTGAGGTAGATGTCGCCCAGGTACTTGAGGAAGACCCGCACCCGCCCGCTCTTCACCTGCAGCTCGACGTGCAGCAGCGGCGAGCCGCTGGGCTTGTCGCCGACGGTGAGCGCCACCGCGCCCTCCAGCGTCGCCGGGCCGACTTCCCAGGCCATCGCGCCGTGGACCACCGGCCACTGGCTCGGGGGCCGCTTCGCCGGACTGGCGCGGAACGTCCCGTCGGGCCGGGGCAGCGTCTTCGTCCACGGCCCTTGTTCCGGAATGGGAACGCCGCGGAAGGTGCCGATGATCTTCGGCGGCGGCGGGGCTTCTTCCGGCGGCAGCAGCGGCGGCTCGGGAATCGGCTCGGCGGGGACGATCACCACCACGTCCGGCGGCGGAGCCGGCGACCGGTTGCATGCGATCAGCAGCAGCGAGCCAAGGAACAGATACCGCACGAGGATCATGTACCGCTGCGAATGGATGATTGCTTCGAGGTCGTCGGGCGAACCGTCCACCCGCCGGGGAGCAAGCCGAGGTGGAGGTTGGGACCCCCGCGGGGCGGGGGCGGAGCACTCCACCTGCGGAACCCTGCCTCGCCCAGTGGCTGCTCCGCGTTCCCACCGGCCGCGAGCCGTCCCGCAGCGCTCGGGGAGTGCCGAGCCAGCCAGCTCCACCGTGCCCCGACCACCGACTGCGTGGCGCGAGAGCTCTTCCTGGCGTTGAACAGAACGGGTGTTGCTTCGGTCACCACCGAGGCAACCCGGCCCGCCGGGCGCCGCAGGAACCGCAGGCTGATGCCGGGGCCGGTGCCGTGAATTCGCCGCCGCGGGTAGTGCGGGAGCCAGCCAGCTCCTCCGCAGCCCGACCACCGACCCGGCGCCCCGCGGCGTTTCCTTGCGGAGTGGTCCTCTGCTCAACGCCACCCGGCCGCCCCGGCGCACCAGGTCCGAGGCGCTTCGCCCGGGGTGGCTTTTGTCCACCTCCGCGCGACCGGTTCGCCCCTGCGCCTGGTGGTCAGACCGGTGCTCCGAGGCGACCTACGAAAGGAAGAGCCCCGCGGTTCCGAGTCGGTGGTCGGATCCAGGGGGAGCGCTCTGCGCCCGGCCTACCCGGCAGGTGGCGACGACCTGCGGCCAGAGCACCCGCCGGCTGTTCCCTGCCCGACGCTCGGGCGCCCGCGGCTTGCGCTGCCGCTGCAGAGCCCGGATGCTGCGCCGATGCGCGTGTGCCGCTGTGGAGGCTTCGTCCCCGAAGGTATTGCCTGGTGTCCGAACTGCAGGGCGCGCAGCTCGAGGGGGACGCTGCGACTGCTGAGCCTGCTCGCCGGAGCCCAGGCGATCACCGCCTGCAGCTGCTACGGGCTGCCGCCCACCACCTGCTTCGTCCCGCTGCGCGATGGAGGC
>JAGSPQ010000820.1 GCA_018262385.1 Myxococcaceae bacterium
TCCTCGCCTTCGTCGCGATCCGCAACGGCGATCGGGTCGGCCTCGTCGTCTTCGCCGACGAAGTGAAGAGCTACCTCGCCCCCGCCGCCGGCCGTGCCCAGTACCGGAAGATCGTCGACGCGCTCTACTCGGCCCGCCCGCACCTCACCTACGTCGACTACCTCGCGCTGTTCAAGGAGCTCAACGTGCGGCTGCTGCGGCGCAGCCTGCTGTGCGTCTTCACCGACTTCATCGACGAGGACCAGGCGGCGACGATGATCGACCCCCTGCGGCGGCTGGCGCGGCGCCACGTGCCGCTGTGCCTGTCGGTGAAGGACACCGCCCTCGCCCGGCTGCTGCAGACCCCTCCGCCGGACGCCGAGATCGCCTTTCAGCACGCGGTCGCAAGCGAATTGCTGCTCGAGCGTGAGCAGATGAAGCGGAGGATCTCGCAAGGCAACGTCGTGCAGATGATCGACGTCAACCCCGAGGAACTGTCGCTGGCGGCGGTGAACAAGTATCTGGAGATCAAAGCGCGCGGAACGCTGTGACACCTAAAGGAAGCCCGATGATCGTCTTCTGTCCCAACTGCGGCACTCAGAACCCCGGGCTGCCCGGCGCGCGCGCGACCTGCACCGCCTGCGCTTCCACCTTCGACGTCCCGCCCGACGCCGGCAGCCGGGCTCCACCCACCCCAGAGAGGGCGCCGGTGGCCGAGCCCCCGCCGAAGGTGTCCTGGCCCAAGCTCGAGTCGCCACCTCAGCCCGTCGTGGCGGCCGGGCGCACCCGGGCCGGCCGGAAGACCAACGCCCTGGCGATCGTCTCCCTCGTCGCGGGGATCATCTGCTGCATCCCCTTCGTCTCGCCCGGGCTGGCGATCGGCTGCGGCATCGGAGCGCTCAAGCAGTTCGACGCCACTTCCGATGCCGAGGCCGGCCGCGGGTTGGCGATCGCGGGGATCATCCTCGGCGCCCTGACCGCGGTGTTCCAGCTGCTGGGAATGATCGGCTCGATCAGCCGCTGATCAGAGGCTGCTACCCCTCGGCGCGCCGCCGCACGAAGGCCGACAGCAGGTACGCGTACACCCCCGCGCCGACCACCAGCGCGAAGGTGATCTTGAAGGCGACCGACAGCCGCGGCGGGTGGATCTGCGAGATCGAGCCCTCGATGATTCCGGCGAGCACGAACAGCGCCAGCGTCCCCAGCAGCAGCTTCACCGCCGTCACCGCCTCCATCCGCACCGCCTGCCGCCGCGAGAGCCCCTTCGGCGCCACCAGCCCGCGCGCGATCACGAACCCCGCCGCCCCCGCGATGCAGATCGCCGAGACCTCGGGGATCGCGTGGGGGAGGATCCACGCCCAGAACCAGCCCGCCATGCCCTTCGAGGCGTAGACCCACGCCAGCGCGCCCAGCAGCACCCCGTTGCCGAACAGCATGATCGCGGTGCCGATCCCGGCGGTGATGCCCAGCGCAAAGGCGAGGAACGCCACCTGGATGTTGTGGGTGAAGAGGAAGCTCGAGAACTGCGCCTGCTCTCCCGCCGAGGCCTTGCGATCGGCCTCCTCGACCGCGCGCTCCTTCGGATCCAGCTTCAGGTGCTGCTCGGGCACCAGGTACGGCGCGGCATCCGGGTCGAACACCATCCCCACCCAGCCGAAGCCGAAGCCGGCGAGGAACACCAGCAGCGAGGCGGCGTACGCCCGCCACTCGGCGCGCATCACGTCCGGGAAGCCGCGCACCAGGAAGGCCTTCACCTCGCTCCAGCGCGCCCGCTTGCCCGGGTAGGTCAGCGCGTAGGCGCGGCCGACCAGGTCGTTGAGGTACCCGCTGACGTCCGCCGCTCCCGCCCGCGATCGCACCCAGAGCAGGTCCGACGAGGTGCTCCGGTAGAGTCGCGAGAGCGAGCGCGCCTCTTCCAGCTCGAGCGACTTGAGCCCCTTCAGCTCGGCCTGATCGAGGAGGTTCTCGAGGGCCACCCACCTGGGCCGGCGCCCATCGACGAATTCGGCGATCTCCATTGCCGCGCGAGTGTAGCTAAAGTCCTCCAAGCCGTGACCGAAGAGCGCTCGCTACTCGAAGGCAGCCATGCGGTGCTCACGCCCGAGTACGTCGAGTTCGACTTCGTCCTCGCCGGGCTGTTCAGCCGCTTCCTCGCCTGGTGCATCGACACCCTGATCACCTTCACGCTGGCGATCGCGCTGCTGATCGTGCTCTCGCTGGCGATGTTCGCCTTCCCCGGCTTCGCCTCCGCGCTCGGCTTCGTGGTGTGGTTCGCGATCGACTGGGGCTACGCGATCTTCCTCGAGTCGATCTGGAGCGGCCAGACCCTCGGCAAGCGCGCCATGGGCCTGCGGGTGATCCAGGAGTCCGGAGTGCGAATCGGCTTCCTCCACGCCGTGCTGCGAAACCTCGCCCGCCCGATCGATCGGCTCCCCTTCCTCTACGCGGTGGGCGGCACCGCCGCGCTGTTCTCGAAGTCCCAGCAGCGGCTGGGCGACATGCTCGCCGGAACGATCGTGGTGCGCGATCGCCGGCTCAAGATCCCCGCCTCGATCGCCCGCCCCGAGGGCGAGACCGCGCTGCTCGACGACCCCCTCTTCCGATCCCGGATCGCCAGGCTGTCCGCCGAGGAAGAGGCGCTGATCTTCTCCGCCGCCCTGCGCCGCGAAGAGCTCGGCATGGAGGCGCGGCTGTCGCTCTTCGCCGCCTTGAGCCAGCGCCTCCAGGAAGACGCCGACGTCTACAAGCCGCCCCACCTCTCAGACGAGAAGCTGGTCTTGTTGTGCGCCGCCGCCCTCGCCAAGCGCAACTCGGAGCGCGCCAACGCCGCCAGCCGCAAGGGGCGCCCCCGCAACATGCTCCAGCAGCGAAACCTGCTTCAGAAGTAGACGGCCACGCTCAACGCCCCGCCCACCGCGGGCCGCGGGTCGACGTTCAATTCGATGAACAGATCGAAGAACCCCCGGGCGCCGATCGAGACCGTGTCGGCGACGAAGTAGTCCAGCCCCACCAGCACCCCGCCCCCGCCCAGCACCACCGTGGTTTTCGCCAGCAGCACGAAGGCCGCCGCCTCCAGCCCGATGTAAGGCCGCAGGTCCTCTTCCGAGAACAGGTAGCGCACCCCGAG
>JAGSPQ010000821.1 GCA_018262385.1 Myxococcaceae bacterium
ATGGTCACCGTACCCGCGGCACCCCAGGCCCCTCGAAGCCGGCTTAACAGCACCAACCAACGGGGGATTTACAGCCTTTACATTGATAACTTTTCAACGCCCATGACGCGACTTGTCATGCAGCAAAATCATGGTTATCCTCTTTCGGAGCACGACCAAGTGCCGCTTAACTGGTTTTCAGGGGCCTCAATGACGCAGATCGTCAAAGACGTGGAAATCAAGTCTCCCCAGAGCTCTTCGCTGCTCACCGGAGCGGCGCTCGAGTTCCTCGCCGCCCTCCATCGGGAGTTCAATTCGCGACGGCTGGAGCTGCTGGCGGCGCGCAAGACCCGCGCTCCCGGGTACGACTTTCTCGCCTCCACCGCCCTGGTCCGGGCCGGGAACTGGAAGATCTCCGAGATCCCCGCGCTGCTCCAGGACCGCCGGGTCGAGATCACCGGCCCCACCGACGCGAAGATGGTGATCAACGCCCTCAACAGCGGCGCCAGCGTCTTCATGGGCGACTTCGAAGACGCCACCGCCCCATCCTGGGGCAATTTGCTACACGGCCAGGAGTCGCTGCACGCGGCCGTGCGCCGAACCCTCACCTTCGACGCCCCCGACACCCACAAGCAGTACCGCCTGGCCGAGAAGACCGCGGTGCTCTTCGTCCGCCCGCGCGGCTGGCACCTGCCCGAGGCCCACGTGGTGGTCGACGGCGCCCAGCTGTCGGGCTCGCTGTTCGACTTCGGGCTGTTCTTCTTCCACAACGCCGCCGAGCAGCTCAAGCGGGGCGCCGGCCCGTTCTTCTACCTGCCGAAGCTCGAGAGCCACCTCGAAGCGCGGCTGTGGAACGACGTGTTCGTCTACGCCCAGAACGCTCTGCGGATTCCCCGCGGGTCGATCAAGGCGACGGTGCTGATCGAGACGCTCCCCGCCGCGTTCGAGATGGACGAGATCCTGTTCGAGCTGCGCGAGCACTCGGCCGGGCTCAACTGCGGCCGCTGGGACTACATCTTCAGCTTCATCAAGAAGCAGCCCGACGTGCTGCTGCCCGACCGCGCCCAGCTGACGATGGACAAGGGCTTCCTCCACGCCTACTCGCAGCGGCTGATCCAGACCTGCCACCGCCGCGGCGCCCACGCGATGGGAGGGATGGCCGCCCAGATCCCGGTGAAGGACGACCCGGCCGCGAACGAAGCGGCGCTCGCCCGGGTGCGGGCCGACAAGCTGCGCGAAGTGCGCGACGGCCACGACGGCACCTGGGTTGCACATCCGGCCCTCGTCCCCGTGGCCAAAGAGATCTTCGACCAGCACATGAAGGGCCCCAACCAGCTCTCGGTGCTGCGCGAGGACGTGAAGGTCGGCCGGGATGAGCTGCTGCGGGCGCCAGAAGGGACCCGCACCGAGGAAGGCCTGCGCCACAACGTCCGGGTCGGGGTGCGCTACCTCGAGGCGTGGCTGCGCGGGCAGGGCTGCGTGCCCCTCTACAACCTGATGGAAGACGCGGCGACCGCCGAGATCTCGCGGGCCCAGGTCTGGCAGCAGGTGCGGCACGGGCTGGTCTCAACCGAGAAGCTCGACCAGGTGATTCAGGAGGAGCTCGCTCCGTTCAGGGGCGAACAGTTTTCCGAGGCGCGGACCCTGTTCCGCTCGCTCTCCACCGCGGCGGAGTTCGAGGAGTTCCTCACCGTCCCCGCCTACCAACGCCTTCTGGCCAACGAGGCCTGAGCAGTCGCAGTTTCAACTCGAACGGAGAAGAAAACGATGAGCCCGAAGTCGACTTCCGCAGATCGCCGCGCCACCCGCTTCGAGGGCATCACTCGCCCATACACGCCCGCGGACGTCGAGAAGCTCCGCGGCAGCATCAAGGTCGAGCACACCCTCGCCAGGCTCGGTGCCGAGCGGCTGTGGGAGCTGCTTCACACCCGTCCGTACGTCGCCTCGCTCGGCGCGCTCACCGGCAACCAGGCGGTGCAGCAGGTTCGCGCCGGCCTCGAGGCGATCTACATCTCCGGCTGGCAGGTCGCCGCCGACGCCAACACCTCGGGCCAGATGTACCCCGACCAGAGCCTCTACCCGGTCGACTCGGTGCCCTCGCTGGTGCGGAAGATCAACGCCGCGCTGCGCCGGGCGGATCAGATCGATCACAGCGAGGGGAAGAAGGACACCCACTGGTTCGCGCCGATGCTCGCCGACGCCGAGGCCGGCTTCGGTGGCCCGCTCAACGCCTTCGAGCTGATGAAGGCGATGATCGAGGCGGGCGCCGCCGGCGTTCACTACGAGGACCAGCTGGCGAGCGAGAAGAAGTGCGGCCACATGGGCGGCAAGGTGCTGATCCCGACCTCGCAGTTCATCCGCACCCTCGTCGCCGCGCGGCTGGCCGCCGACGTGTGCGACGTGCCGACCGTGCTGGTCGCGCGCACCGACGCCGACAGCGCGAAGCTGATCACCTCCGACATCGACGAGCGCGACCTGCCGTTCATCGCCTCGAAGCAGCGGACCAACGAGGGCTTCTACCGGCTCAAGGACGGCAAGGGGCTCGACTTCGCGATCGCCCGCGGCCTCGCCTACGCGCCCTACGCCGACCTGGTCTGGTGCGAGACGTCCCACCCCGATCTCGACGAGGCCAGGCGCTTCGCCGAGGGGGTGCGCGCGAAGTTCCCCAACAAGATGCTCGCCTACAACTGCTCGCCCTCGTTCAACTGGAAGAAGAAGCTCGACGACGTCACGATCGAGAAGTTCCAGCGCGAGCTCGGCGCGATGGGTTACAAATTTCAGTTCGTCACCCTCGCCGGCTTCCACGCCCTCAACCACTCGATGTTCGAGCTGGCGCACCAGTACAAGACCGGAGGGATGGCGGCGTACTCGAAGCTCCAGCAGCGCGAGTTCGGCTCGGAGAAGGACGGCTACACCGCTACCCGCCACCAGCGCGAGGTCGGCACCGGCTACTTCGACGTGGTCTCAGAGGTGATCTCCGGCGGGTTGAGCTCCACCAAGGCGCTCGATGACAGCACGGAGAAGGCGCAGTTCTAGCGGAGTCCCCATGGTTCTTCTCGCGTTCCTTGCGTTGGGCCTGTTGGTTGCATTGCTAGAGGCCCGACACGTCGTCTGACGCTGTCTAAA
>JAGSPQ010000822.1 GCA_018262385.1 Myxococcaceae bacterium
TGATCGCCACCCCGACCAACACCCACCACGCGCTGTGCAAGCAGGCGCTGCGGGCAGGCAAGCACGTGCTGGTCGAGAAGCCGCTCGCCGCCAACCTGAAGGACGCCGAAGAGCTCGACGCGCTCTCGAAGAAGCTGAACTTGATCCTGATGGTCGGCCACGTCTTTCTCTTCAACTCCGCGGTGCGGGTGGTGAAGAAGAGCATCGACGCGGGCGACCTCGGCCGGCTGTTCTACCTCTCGATGGAGCGCACCAACCTGGGGCCGATTCGCCTCGACGTGAGCGCCGCCTGGGATCTGGCCGCCCACGACGTCAGCATCGTCGACTACTGGCTCGGCGCCGCCGCCCTCACCGCCTCGGCGGTCGGCGCCGCGTACATCAACCCCGGCGTGCAGGACGTGGTGTTCGCCACCCTGAAGTACCCCAACGACGTGCTGGTGAACCTCAAGGCCAGCTGGCTCAACCCGCGCAAGGGCCGCGACATCACCGTGGTCGGCGATCGCCGGATGCTGACCTTCGACGACATGAACCTGCAGGAGCCGATTCGGGTCTACGACAAGGGCGTCACCGGGGAGAAGGTCGGCGGGGTGGTCGACACCTTCGCCAGCTTCCGCGCTTCGGTGCGCGAGGGCGACATCACCATCCCCAGGGTCCCCGGCGGCGAGCCGCTGAAGTCCGAGTGCGATCACTTCCTCGAGTGCGTCGAGAAGAAGCAGCACCCGTTGACCGACGCCGCGCTCGGCACCCGCGTGGTCCGCGCGCTCGAAGCCATCACCCGTTCGCTGGCCGCCGGTGGCCGCGAGGAGAAGGTCTAAGCAATGATTCCCCTGGTCGATCTGAAGGCGAACTGGCTGCCGCTGGAGAAGGAAATCAAGGAAGGGTGGGACCGGGTGATGGACAAGACCGCGTTCATTCTCGGCCCCGAGGTGAAGGAGTTCGAGACCGAGTACGCCGCCTACCTCGGGGTCAAGCACTGCATCACCGTCGCCAACGGCACCGACGCGCTCGAGCTGTGCGTGCGCGCCGCCGGCCTGGGCGCCGACGACGAGGTGCTGGTCCCCGCCAACAGCTTCATCGCCACCGCGCTCGCCGTGATCCGCGCCGGCTGCAAGGTGAAGTTCGTCGACTGCGACGCCGATCACCTGATCGACGTCGACTCGTGCGTGAAGCAGCTGAGCAAGAAGACGATGGCGATCTTCCCGGTGCACCTGTTCGGGCAGGTCGCTCCGATGGAGAAGATCGGCGCCTTCGCGAAGACCCACGGCCTGATCGTGATGGAGGACGCGGCCCAGGCGCAGGGCGCGAAGCAGAACGGGAAGGTGGCGGGCGCGATCGGCGTCTCGGCCGGCACCAGCTTCTACCCGGGCAAGAACCTCGGCGCGTACGGCGACGGCGGCGCGGTCACCACCAACGACGAAGCCACCGCGAAGAAGATCCGCGCGCTGCGCAACTACGGCAGCGAGGTGAAGTACTTCCACCCCGAGGTCGGCTTCAACAGCCGGCTCGACACCCTCCAGGCGGTGGTGCTGCGCGCGAAGCTCAAGCGGCTCACCGAGTACAACGCCCAGCGCCGCGCCGCCGCCGAGCGGTACCACGGGCTGCTGAAGGACTTCGGCGATCTGAAGCTGCCCCGCGCGGTGCCGGGCAACGAGCACATCTGGCACATCTACGCGGTGCAGGTCGCCGCCAGCCGCCGCGACGCGGTGATGAAGTCGATGCAGGATCAGGGCGTCGGCGTCGGCGTGCACTACCCGGTGCCGATCCACCTCCAGGGCGCGTTTGCCGGTCACGGGCACAAGGCGGGCGCCTTCCCGATGGCCGAGAAGGCCGCCGCCGAGATGATCTCGCTGCCGATCTTCCCCGAGATCACCGCCGCCCAGCAGGAGCAGGTCGCGGCCGCGCTGAAGAAAGCGCTGTCGTAAGAGCGTCCATGTTTCGAAACCTTCGCGAGCTCTACCAATACCGGGCCCTGCTCTGGAGCCTCACCGCCCGTGAGCTCAAGGCCCGCTACCGCGCGTCGGTGCTCGGCTTCCTGTGGACCTTCTTGAACCCGACGCTGAACATGCTGGTCTACGCCCTGGTGTTCGGGTTCCTGCTCAAGTCGGGGCAGCCGGCGTACTCGTACTTCCTCTTCATCGCGCTGCTGCCGTGGATCTTCTTCTCCACCTCGGTCGGCGGCGGGGCGAGCAGCGTTTCGGATCGCCGCGACCTGCTGACCAAGGTCCGCTTCCCGGCCCAGGTGCTGCCCGCGACGGTGGTGGCCACCAACCTGCTCAACTACCTGCTGTCGCTGCCGCTGCTGATCGGCCTGGGGATCTTCTACGGCCAGTGGCCGACCTGGCACGTGGTGCTCTTCTTCCCGCTGGTGCTGCTGCAGACGATCTTCATCCTCGGGCTCACCTACCTGGTCTCGGCGTTCAACGTCGCGCTGCGCGATCTGCAGCACATCGTGATGAACGTGATGCAGATGATGTTCTTCCTCACCCCGATCGTCTGGTCGGTCTCGTCGGTGCCGCCGCAGTACCAGCAGCTGCTGCTGTACGGGAACCCGATGGCGGCGCTGATCTCGGCGTACCGATCGATCTTCTATGAGCACACCCTGCCGGACCCGCTGCCGCTGGCGGTGGTGGCCGCCTTCTCGCTCGGGATGCTGTGGCTCAGCTCGGGCGTGTTCGAGCGCCGGCGGGAAGAGTTCGCGGAGCTGGTGTGAGCGACAACGCCTTCGTCCTCAAAGGGGTGATCAAGCGCTTCAAGAAGCGGGTGATCCGTCGCGAGTACACGACGATCAAGACCGAGCTGGTTCGGATCCTCACCGGCAAGCGCAAGGCGTTCGAGCCGTGGAACTTCATCGAGGCGCTCAAGGGCGTCGACCTGGTGATCCCGAAGGGCTGCACGATCGGGATCGTCGGCCGCAACGGCTCGGGCAAGAGCACGCTGCTCAAGCTGATGACCGGCATCTACACCCCGACCGAGGGCACGCTGGAGGCGACCGGGCGGATCTCGGCGCTGCTCGACCTGGGCGCCGGCTTTCACCCCGACTTCACCGGCCGCGAGAACATCCTGATCAACGGGATCATCCTCGGGATGACGCGCGCCGAGGTGAAG
>JAGSPQ010000823.1 GCA_018262385.1 Myxococcaceae bacterium
GAACGCCGGCCCGAGCAGGCTGCCCGCATCGGGGCTGGCGAAGCCGACCGTCGGCTTCACGTTGTCCACCGTCACCGCCCTCTTCGCTTCGCAGGTGTGGCCGGCGCTGTCGTCGACCCGGAACACCAGCTCGCGCGGGGCCCCGTTGCCGGAGCCCACGTCCCAATCGAACGTGTAGCTGCCGCCGTCGCCCGGCAGCGTGGTGAAGGTCAGCGCTCCATCGGTCGACAGTCGCGGGTCGACCAGCGTGGGCGAGCCATCCGAGGCGCTCAGGGTCACCGCCAGGATCCCCACCGAGGTGATCACCGCCGCCTCGGCAGGATTGGTCACCGCGCAAGCCGGCGGCACGTTGTCCACCGTCACCCGCCGCGTCACCTTCACCTCCCGCCCCTTGCTGTCGATCGCGCGGACGCTGATCGCGGAAGGGGTGGCGTCGCTCTGCGGCAGGGTGACCCCGGTCGAGAACGCCCCGGCCGCTCCGAGCGCCACCTTGGTCCACCCCCCCTCGTTGACCGACACTTCGACCGCCGGCGCCGCGTCGTCGTCGCTGGCGGTTCCCTTCACTTCCACCTGGGTGGTGGTGACGAGCAGGCCCTCGGCCGGCGCCTCCAGGCTCAGCTCCGGTGGCCGATCCGTCACGCACACCTGGCTCGGGGCGCAGCGCTGCTCAGCCGTGCAAGTGACTCCTCCGCACGAGTCCTTTGGAGTGCAGCCCGCCACCGCGGCGAGTCCCACCGCAACCAACACCATTCGCAGGTTCAATCGTCTCTCCCCCAGCCGTCAAAAGGTACCGCTCACCAGCATCATCGCTCGGGCTGGCTGAATCGACAGCGACACCGAGGCGTCACCCAGGCCGTCGAGCAGGACCAT
The DNA here is from genome assembly GCA_018262385.1 of Myxococcaceae bacterium. Lineage (GTDB taxonomy): Bacteria > Myxococcota > Myxococcia > Myxococcales > Myxococcaceae > JAGSPQ01. The sequence continues at coordinate 871 of JAGSPQ010000823.1, forward strand.
GCTTATCCCCAGGATGACGGCCGCACCACCGCTGACCAGCAGGCCCAGCCCGAGGGCTCCCAGTTGCTGGGTCCGCTCGTGGAGCCAGCGCACCGTCGAGGCCTCTGCCGCGGTCGGCGCCGCCCCGTTCGCGTAGTACGCCCTCACGGTGTGAGCCGCCGCCTCGGCCTGCGCCGTGTCGTAGGCGCCCAGGCTCAGCGCGACGGCGCCCGCTCCGGCCAGCATCAGCCCCGCGCCAGTGAGCCAACCGGCTCGAGCGCTTCGGGCCCTCTGCGGTTCCCCGGCCGCCGCGGACGCACAGGCCAGCAGCACCACCCAGGTGACGGTCTTCACGGCAGGTACACCTTCAGCAGGTTGGCCGCGTCGACGTAGAGCAGCGCCGGCTTTCCGCCCAGCGACACCGGCTCGAAGGCGGCGTTGGGGGGAACCGCGACCACCGCTCCTGCGTCGACGAAGCCACCCTGGCAGCTGGCGTCGAGCGCCAGGCGCATCAACTGCACCCCGCCCACCACCCGCGTCGCGGCGACGAAGCTGTTGCTCTCTTTGCGATCGCTTGCGACTCGGAGCTCGGTCCACAGGTCGAGGTCGGTGTGGGTCGGCCCCGGGCAGCTCTGGCCGAGGCAGCCGGTCACTTTCGGGTGAATCCGCATCCGCCGCTTCCCGATATCCGAGTCGTAGATGAACACCGAGCAGGCGTCGGAGATCGCGTAGGAGGTGGCGTCGGTCGCCGCCAGGTCCGTCCACTGCTCCACCGGGCTGAACGCGCAGACCGGCGGCGCGTTCGCAAACGGCTTCGAGCTCTCGAACGACCGCCGCTTGAGGACCTGGTTTCTCGCTTCGATCAGCTCCCAGCGGTTCGCGGCAAACCCCATCGCCGTCGGAGCGCCCATCCCAATCCCGAGGTCGGCCGTCATCCCGCCCCGGGTGTAGGAGACACCGCCCGCGCTCTGCTTGAGGAACCCGATCTCGGCCAGGCCGGGGCCTTCGCCCGGCAGCGCGCGCACCGGCACCACCCCCACCATTCCGAGCGAGCTGGTCGCCGCCGCGTCCGCCTCGCGCACCCACGCCCGCCGCTCGATGAACATCGACGGCCGCAGGGTGGTGGCCGCGCTGACCCGCTGGGCCGACAAGTCCGGCTTCACCTGCGACTCGCCGTAGGCCGCCACCTCGGTGAAGTCCCCTCCGAGCACCGGCAGCCACGCCGGGCGGTTGTCCTCCACCAGCCCGGTCTTCGGATTCACCCGCGCCCAGCGGAAGGTGGCGGGGGTGGTGGGCGAGGTGGTGAACAGCGTCAGCACCCCGTCCGCGTCGGCGGCCGCCTTGAACCGCCAGACCCCGGTCATCAGCGTCGCGCCGGAAGCAGGCAGGGCGGGGGCGGTGTGGAACCTCACCGCCGGCGGGGCGAGGCATGGGTTTCCGAACGCGTCGGTCACCGCTCCCACCGTCGCCGTGAAGACCGAATCGGCCGGCAGCCCCGACAGCTCGAAGTGCCGCGGCGTGGTCCAGGTTCCCGCCGTCCCCGCCGGAGTCAGCGTCACGCCAGCCGCGCCCATCACGTCCTCGCTGAAGTCGATCGCCACCGAAGGGGCGGCGTTCCGCAGCTCCCCCGCGGGAGTGCGCGCGGTCACGCTGGGCCGCAGGCGGTCGACCTCGAACGACAGCGGCGCCTGGCTCGAGTTGCCGGCCCGGTCCTGGGCGCTGAGGGTCAGCGCGTAGGCCTTCGGGTTGTCGGTGGGAGAGGTGGTGACCTTCAGGCCGCTGCCGGACACCGTGGCGTTTCCGTTGCGCACCGCCACCTGCGGGTCGCCATCGGTGACAGTGAAGGCGACCGCGACGTCGTCCCCCGACGGGAAGCTGGCCGCGTTCAGCCGCGCGCCCTGCGCGGGAGCGGTGAAGGTCAGCACCGGAGCCACCACGTCCACCGTGGTCATCCGCACCGCCCGGGCCACATTCCCCGCCTCGTCCGCGGCGGTGACCTCGAGCAGCTGCGGTTGGAAGTCGAGCCCGGGCGCAGGCGCGTAGAGCGCCGACCACTGCCCGTCCGCCACCGTCGCCAGCTGCGGGCCTTTGCCGAAATCGGCGGTCACCTTCGCCCCGGCCGAGACCCGCCCCTGCACCAGGCCGCCCCCGAGGAAGAACGCCGAGCCGAGCAGCGCGTCCACCGCCGGCACGGTGAAGGTCAACTGCGGCGGCACTACGTCGATCTTCACCTCCCGGGTGGCGGTGGTCCGGTT
>JAGSPQ010000824.1 GCA_018262385.1 Myxococcaceae bacterium
CAGACCGACGCGAACAAGGACTGCGTCGATCTCGCGCTCGCCGAGGCGCCGAAGTTTCCCCGCGGCCCCAGCTTCCTCAACGCGGTCTACCTCGGCCTGTCGTGCCAGGCGTCGGCCGAGGCGAAAGAGCCTTGGAAGGTCGACGCCGGCGAGCAGCTGTTCGCGCTCGCCCAGGAAGCGCTGAAGGTCGAAGGGATCCTCGCCGATGATCGCAGCGGCCTCTACGAGACGCTGGTCGACCACCTCACCGAGAAGGGCGACAAGAAGGGCAGCGTCGAGCTGGCGAAGGAGTGGCTCGAGTTCCTCGAGGCCGAGGCCGGCAAGGCGCCCACCCCGGCCGCGCGGGCGGTGTTCGATCCCCACCGGCTCAACGCCGCGCTCGCTTCGGGTCAGCCCCAGCGGGTGGTCGCCGCGCTGGCGAAGTCCGAGCAGGACCTCCCCGAGGACTACAACCCTCCCGCCCGACTGGCCCTCGCCTACCGCGAGCTGGGCAAGCTCGACGAGGCGCTCGCCGCCGCCGACCGCGCGATGAAGAAGGTCTACGGCCCGCGCAAGGTGCGGGTGATGGAGACCCGGGCCTCGATCCTCGTCAAGAAGGGGGACCTCGCCGGGCAGAAGCAGGTGCTCACCGAGGCGGTCACCTACGCCAAGGCGCTTCCCGCCGGGCAGCGCAACGAGAAGACGATCGCCCGCCTCGAGACCCAGCTCGCCAGGCTCAAATGACCCACCCCTCGCTCAGGCTGATCGCCGTCGCCCTCGGTCTCGTCTTCCTCGCCGGCTGCCCGCCGTCCGCCGCCGGCCCGTGCACCAGCGACTCGCAGTGCTCGCCCAGCCGCTGCTGCTCGGGCAAGTGCGTCGACGTGCAGTCCTCGGCCGCCCACTGCGGGCTGTGCGGCAACGTCTGCAGCGGCGCGAACGGCGCGGCCCGGTGCACCGCCGGAGCGTGCGCGATCAGCTGCAGCAGCGGCTTCGGCGACTGCAACCAGCTGGCGAAGGACGGCTGCGAGATCGAGCTCACCTCCGCCGTCGACCACTGCGGCGGGTGCGGCACCGCCTGCCAATCGGCCAACGCCAGCCACGTCTGCGAGCGCAGCCAGTGCCTGCAGAGCGGCTGCAAGTCCGGCTTCGGCGACTGCAACGGCACCGACACCGACGGCTGCGAGGTGGATCTGAAGAGCGCGATCGACCACTGCGGCGGCTGCGGGAAGAAGTGCGCGATCGCCGACGGGGTCGGCCTGTGCACCCAGAGCACCTGCACCGTCGCCGCCTGCAACCTCGGCTTCGGCGACTGCGACCTCGCCACCGCCACCGGCTGCGAGACCGACCTCACCACCACCGTCGCCCACTGCGGCGGCTGCGGGCTGGCGTGCGGCGCCGGCTACCGCTGCAAGGCCAGCAAGTGCGTCGCGCCCGAGCTGCTGTTCTACGGCGGGGTAATCAACATCCAGAGCCCGCTGGCCACCAACGTCGTCTCCTCGTTCAACCTCGACACCCACGCCTGGAGCGCGGTCTCCACCACCGGGATCGAGACCCCCGGCAACCGCTTCGGCCACCTCGCCGTCTGGGACTCGGTCGGGAACCAGATGCTGGTCTGGGGCGGCTACTTCTCGGGGAACGTGGCGGCCGACACCTTCCTCTGGGCGCTCGACTTCGGCGCCCAGGCCGATGGCGGGACGAGCCCGATCTGGAAGAAGCGCGTCACCACCGGCGGGCCGCCGACCAACCGCGGCCTCTTCGGCTGGGCCTGGGACAAGGCCACCCGCACCCTGTTCGTCTACGGCGGCACCGACGCGGACAACAACGTCGTCTACGACGATCTCTGGCAGCTCGACGTCGCCCGGCTCAAGTGGACCCAGCGCACCGAGCCCGGCTCGCCCCCCGGCGGCCGCTACCAGCCGTCGATGGTGTGGGACTCCTCCCGCGCACGGGTGGTGGTCGGCCAGGGCCTCGACGACAACTTCATCCCCACCGCCGGCTTCTACGCCTTCGATCCGGCCGCGGACGGCGGCGGCTGGAGCCCGCTGGTCGCCTCGGGAGCGCCGACCGAGCGGGCTGCCGCTGCGTTTCTGGGGGCCGCCCTGCCCCTTCAGGTGTGGGGCGGCATCGACGACTTCGGAGACATCCTCGGCGACCTCTACCAACTGGACGAGCTCGACGGCGGAGCGCAGTGGACGCGGGTGCTGCCGGACAATCCGCCGGTCGAGCGCGGCTTTCCGACCGCCGCCGGCGTGCTCGACCGCCGCTTCCTCTTCGGCGGCTTCACCCCCGCCGGCGGCGGGCTGAGCGAGCTGTGGGAGCTGTCGGAGGACGCGGGCTGGACGCTGATCGCCGACGGGGGAATCAACTTCGTCCACCCCGGCACCGTCTTCTCCACCGCGGTCGGGCGCGAGTAGAAGAAAACAAAGCCGGATGGAGCCCAATGCCCCACCCGGCTTTTCCTCACTTCAGGGCCGAGCTGCAGTGAGGGAACTCTTTTTTCAAGACCTCAGTAGGTCGCGACGTACCGGTCGAAGAACGCGGTGGCGATCGGCTGGCTCAGGTCGGCGATGTTCGCCACTCGCAAGCCCGCGTCGGAGATCGAGTAGACGAAGTCGTCGGCCATCACGCTGCGGCGGGCCTGCGGCGTCCAGTAGTAGGACCAGTTGTAGTAGTTGGTCACCTGGAACACGTCCTTCATCGAGACGGCGCCCTTCGCAGTGAAGCCCTTGGTGACGTCGACCTCGAAGACCCGCAGGTCCGAGACGAAGCTCGACCAATACTGATCACTGGTCGTGTAGTTGTAGGACCAGTCGGTGAACGGAATCGCGAGCAGCTTCTTGGCCGGGAAGTAGTTGAACGCCTTGTGCTCGTGCTGCGCCTCGCTCCAGCTGTAGGCGGTGCCGACCTTCTGGACGAAGGTCTGCTTCGGGTTGGCCAGGTCGGAGACGTCGAAGATCGCCAGCTGCAGCGCGCGCGCCCGCCAGTCGGTGTTGTCCTCGGGAATGTAGGTGCCGATGGTGAGCAGGTGGTCGGCGTCGATCGGGTGGATGTAGCTGGAGAAGCCGGGCACCTTCAGCTCGCCGACCTTCTTCGGGTGGGTCGGATCCTTCAGGTCGAAGGTGAAC
>JAGSPQ010000104.1 GCA_018262385.1 Myxococcaceae bacterium
CGCTCGATCGAGCTGACCGCGCGCAACCTGCCGAAGGTCCACTTCCGCGCCTACCGGCTCGACCTGATCACCTGGGTGACGTCGCGCCGCGACTACCAGATGCTGCCGAACAACAACGAGGTGAAGGCGCTGCTGGGCAAGCCGGCCGAGCACAGCTGGACCACCGCGCTGCCGCCGACCCCGGACTTCAAGTCGCACCGCACCTTTGTCATTCCGCCGATGACCCAGAGCGGGCTGTGGGTGGTGATCGCCTCGGCCCGCCCCGACTTCGTCGATGCGGCGAACCGGCTGTTGGCGGTGAACCTGGTGATCTCGAAGCTGGTGCTGGTGGTGCGCCACCTCGCCGAGGGCACGGTCGAGCTGGCGGTGGTCGACGGCGCCACCGGCGAGCCGGCGGCCGACGCGGCGGTCGAGCTGTGGAGCTTCCGCTACGACTCGGCGCGGGCGAAAGAGGAGAGCAAGACCACCGGCGCCGACGGGCTGGTGAAGTTCGGCCGGCAGAACCGGCCCACCGATCGCCAGTTCTTCGTGGTGGCGAAGAAGGGCCCGGAGGAGGCGCTCGAGCAGCAGGGGATTGGCTTCCACTCCGGCCGCGAGTCCGAGTTCGACGCCACCCTCGTCTACACCGATCGCAGCGTCTACCGGCCGCAGCAGAAGCTGTTCTGGAAGGTGGTCGCCTACCACGGCAACGCCGATCGCACCGCGTACCAGACGAACGCCAACCGCGAGCTGACCGTCAACCTGATGGACCCGAACCACCAGGTGGTCGAGAAGAAGACGGTCAAGACCAACGCGTTCGGCTCGGCGGCGGGCGAGTTCCTGATCCCGACCGGGCGGCTGCTCGGGCAGTGGCACGTGCAGACCCCCAACGGGTCGGCCTACGTCCGGGTCGAGGAGTACAAGCGGCCGACCTTCACCGTCGCGTTCAAGGACACCGGCAAGGCGCTCAAGCTCAACGCGCCGGCGACGCTCCAGGGAGAAGCCCGCTACTACTTCGGCCTGCCGGTGACCTCGGGGCAGGTGCGCTGGCGGGTGCAGCGGACGGCGCAGTGGCCGTGGTGGTGGGGATGGTGGGGCTGGAGCCCCCCGGCGGCGCGCGCGCAGGTGGTCGCCACCGGGCTCGGCGCGCTGAAGCCCGACGGCACCTTCGAGCTCACCTTCAAGCCCGAGGCCGACCCGAAGCTGTCGCGGGACGTGACCTACCGCTACCAGATCGACGCCGACATCACCGACGAGGGCGGCGAGACCCGCTCGGCGAGCAAGTCGACCCGGCTGGGGCTGGCCTCGATCGAAGCCCGCGCCCGCATCGACGGCGAGTTCCTGCGCGACTCCACCGAGGCGAAGGTCACCACCCAGCGCACCGATCTCGACGGCAACCCGCGCGCCGGCAGCGGCAGCTTCCGGCTGGTCGCGCTGAGCCCGCCCGACGCAGTGCGGATGCCGTCGGAAGAGCCGATCGCTCGCAGCCCGCTGGAGGAGAAGACCGACGCCTACCGCAGCGCCGGAGACTCGCTCAAGCCGCGGTGGCAGACCGGGTGGAGCTGGACCCAGACGGTGCGCGGCTGGAAGGAAGGGGCCCAGCTCTCGAGCGGCGCGCTGACCCACGACGACAAGGGCTCGGCGATCGCGACCCTGGGCAAGCTGAAAGCCGGGGCCTACCGGTACAAGTACGAGACGAAGGACGAGGCGGGCGAGAAGTTCGAGACCGAGCTCGACTTCCTCGTCGCGGGCGGAAAGTTCGAGCTGAAGGTCCCGGTGCTGCTGCTCACCGAGGACCACAGCGTGCCGGTGGGCGAGACGGCGCGCTTCCTCGTCGGCTCGGGGTTCTCGGGCCAGCCGGTGCTGGTCGAGGTCTACCGCGGCGGCAAGCGGATCGAGCGCAAGCTGCTGCGGGGCGGCAAGGATCCGGCGATCTTCGAGCGGCCGATCACGGCGGAAGATCGAGGCGGCTTCTCGGTGCAGGTGACGGCGGTGCGCGACTGGCAGTTGCTCCAGTTCCAGAGCGCGATCCACGTGCCGTGGGACAACAAAGAGCTGCAGGTCAGCTTCAGCACCTTCCGCGACACCTTGCGGCCGGGGGCGAAAGAGACGTTCAAGGTGACGGTGAAGGGGCAGGGGAAGGCGCTCGAGGCGGGGGCGGCCGAGGTGCTGACCTACATGTTCGATCAGTCGCTCGATCTGTTCGGGCCCCACTCGCCGCCCAACGTGCTGTCGCTCTACGCCAGCCGCGCCGGGGTGCCGTGGACCACCCACTCGCTCAACACCTCGAACGCGATGTGGCTGACCTACAACAACTGGTTCCAGCTGCCCGGCTACCCTTCGCTGAGATCGGATCAGCTGGTGTTCTTCGAGTCCTACGGGATCGGGGGCCTGGGCATCCGCGGCTACGGGCGGGGCGGCGGCGGCTTCGCCACCGGCAAGGGCGAGGGCGCCATGGCGATGAAGCGCAACGGGGCGAAGGCCGACGGTGCGCCGCCTCCCCCGTCGCCCGCGGCGCCTTCCCCAGAGAAGGCGAAGGACGCCGCCCCCGGCCGGCTGCGCAGCGCCGAGACGCCCGCGGAGGCCGCTCCGATGGACGGCCTGCTCGCCGGCGGCGAGGCCCAGGCCGAAGGAAAGCCGGTCGAGGTCCGCAGCAACTTCGCCGAGACCGCCTACTTCATTCCCCAGCTGATCACCGACTCCAGCGGCACCGCCTCGTTCGAGTTCCAGGTGCCCGACTCGGTGACCGCCTGGAACGTCTGGGCCCACGCGGTGACCCGCGATCTGCGCGGCGGCTCGGCCCACACCACTGCCCGCAGCGTCAAAGAGCTGATGGTGCGCCCCTACCTGCCGCGGTTCCTGCGCGAAGGCGACCAGGCGGCGATCAAGGTGGTGGTGAACAACGCCTCGAAGAAGGATCTGCAGGGCGAGCTGAAGTTCGAGATCTTCGATCCCGACACCCAGGTCGATCTGTCCCGCGAGTTCGCGCTGGCGCAGACCGGCCCCCAGCCGTTCTCGGTGAAGGCGGGCGAGGGCGCGACGCTGACGTTCCCGATCGTCGCTCCGAAGCGGGTGGGGCTGGTGGCGTTCCGGGTGGTGGCGAAGTCGGGCGACTTCTCGGACGGCGAGCTGCGCCCGATGCCGCTGCTGCCCTCGCGGATGCACCTGGCCCAGTCGAAGTTCGTCACCCTGCGCGACGCGAGCGAGCGGACGATGACCTTCGCCGACCTGGCCCGCAACGATGATCCGTCGCGGATCGACGAGCAGCTGGTGGTGACCGTCGACGCCCAGCTGTTCTTCACCGTGCTGCAGGCGCTGCCGTACCTCGCCCGCTACCCGTACGAGTGCACCGAGCAGACGATGAACCGGTTCCTCTCGTCGGGGATCGTCGGCAGCGTGTTCCGCGATCACCCGGCGGTGGCGAAGATGGCGACCGGGTTCGCCAAGCGGAGCACTCCGCTCGAGACCTTCGACGCGGTCGACCCCAATCGGAAGCTGAGTCTCGAGGAATCGCCGTGGCTCAACGAGGCGAAGGGGGGCAAGGATCCACGCGCCGATCAGGACTTCATCAACATGCTCGACCCGAAGGTGGTGGCGGCCGAGCAGGGGTCGGCGCTGACGAAGCTGCGCAAGGCGCAGACCTCGGGCGGCGGCTTCCCCTGGTTCTCTGGCGGCCCGCCCTCGCCGTACATCACCCTGTACCTGATGCACGGGTTCGCCAAGGCGTCCGAGTTCAAGGTCGAGGTGCCGAGGGACGTGGTGGCGCGCGGGTGGAACTACCTTGGGGCTGAGTTCCGCGGCGAGTGGCGCCGCTGCATGGCGCGCAACGGCTGCTGGGAGCTGATCACCTTCCTCAACTACGTCGCTTCCAGCTACCCCGACGAGAGCTGGACCGGCGGGGCCTTCAGCCCGGCCGAGCGGCAAGAGATGCTCGACTTCAGCTTCCGCCACTGGAAGCAGCACTCGCCGTACTTGAAGGGCTACCTGGCGCTGACGCTCAAGCGGGCGAAGCGGGAGGCCGACGCGAAGCTGGTGTTCGACAGCGTGATGGACTCGGCGAAGACCACCCAGGACGACGGCACCTTCTGGCAGCCCGAGGATCGCGCCTGGCTCTGGTACAACGACACCATCGAGTCGCACGCGTTCGCCCTGCGCGCGCTGACCGAGCTGCAGCCGAAGGACGCGCGCCGCGATGGGCTGGTGCAGTGGCTGCTGATCAACAAGAAGCTCAACCAGTGGAAGTCGACCCGCGCCACCGCCGAGGTGATCTACGCGCTGGTGAAGTACATGCAGGCCGAGAAGACGCTCGGGATCCGCGAAGAGTCGCTGGTGACGATCGGGCCGCTGCAGAAGAAGTTCGTCTTCGCCCCCGACGAGTACACCGGGAAGAAGAACCAGATCGTCGTCCCCGGGCCCCAGATCGACCCGAAGACGATGTCGACGGTGAAGGTCTCGAAGACCACCAAGGGGTTCCAGTTCGCCTCCACCACCTGGCACTTCTCGACCGAGCAGCTGCCGAAGGAAGCGCGGGGCGATCTGTTCCAGGTCTCGCGCACCTACTTCAAGCGGCTGAAGACCGGCAAAGAGACCACGCTGCAGCCGCTGGCCGACGGAGCGAAGCTCGAGCCGGGCGACGAGCTCGAGGTGCAGCTGTCGATTCGCTCGCGCGCCGCCGCCGAGTACGTGCACCTGCGTGATCCCCGCGGGGCGGGCTTCGAGCCGGAGGGCGCGGTCTCGCGCTTCAAGTGGGATCTGGGGATCGGGTGGTACGAGGAGTACCGGGACTCGGGCACCAACTTCTTCTTCGAGAACCTCCCGGCCGGTGAGTACACCTTCAAGTACCGGGTGCGGGCGAACCTCGGCGGCACCTTCCGCGTCGGGCCGGCGACCCTGCAGTCGATGTACGCGCCGGAGTTCACCGCCTACTCGCAGGGCCACGCGCTGACGGTGGCCACCGGCGGGAAGTAGCGCGGGCTTCGAGGGGGACTACAGCTGGATCGTCTGGCCTTCGCGGGCCGCGCTCGCCTCGGGGCGCAGCCGGCGGACCTGCTTGACGATCGCGTCGAGCGCCACGTCGGTGCGGGCCGGGTCGTGGTGGTAGAGCAGCAGCTGCTTCACCTTCGCCCGGGTGGCGATCTTCGCCGCCGCCTGCCAGGTCGAGTGGCCCCAGCCGATGCGCGGCGGGCCGCCTTTTCCCCGGTACTCGTCCTCCGAGTACATCGCGTCGTAGATCAGCACGTCGGCGCCGTGGGCGAACTTCTCCAGCTGGCGATCGCGATCGGTGCCGTGCTCGTGGTCGGTGGCGAACACCACCGCCTTGCCCCGGTAGTCGACCCGGTAGCTCAAGTTTCCGCCGGGGTGATTGACCTCGAGCGCGGTGACGAGCGCCTCGCCGATCGGGTGCCGATCGCCTTCCGCGAACGGCCGGTAGTCGAGCTGGGCGCGGAACACCATCTCGGCGGTGACCGGGAAGTAGGGCTGCTGCATCTGGCCGACGATCACGTCCCTCACCGCGCGCCCGTGGCGGGTCGGCCCCATGATCGTGAAGCGGTTGCGCGGGTCGAAGACCGGGCTGAAGAACGGCAGGCCCTGGAGGTGATCGTAGTGGTAGTGGGTGAAGAAGATGTGGCCGCTCATCGGCGCGCCGGCGTTCGCTTCGCCCAGCACCCGGGCGCCGGTGCCGAGATCGAAGATCATCCGCTCGTCGCCGCACCGCACCTCGACGCAGGGGGTGTTGCCGCCGTACCGCGCGGTGGTGCTGCCGGGCGCGGGGATCGAGCCGCGCACGCCCCAGCACCGCACACTCAGGCCGACGAGCGCGTTGGCCTTGCGGCTCTTCGGCCGGGTTGCAGTCAGACCTGGCTTCCGAGTCTTCCTCGGGGACGCGCTCACAGGGTTTCGACGTTAAGGGGGTTGTTGCGGGCGCGATAGCGAATTGTTGCTCAGCGGATCTTCGTCGCCGCCTTCGCTTCCGGCTCGGCTTCCGACTCGAGGTCGAGCAGGTGACCCGAGCGATCGCGCTTGGTCTTCAGGTACTCGACGTTCAGCGGGTTGGTGAGCGTGCGCGACGGGATCCGCCGCTGCACCGGGATGCCCTCGTCGATCAGCCCGGCGATCTTCAGCGGGTTGTTGGTGATCAGATCGACCGACTTGACCCCGAGGCTGCGCAGCATCTCGGACGCGATGTCGTAGCGGCGCATGTCGTCGGGAAAGCCGAGCTTGAGGTTCGCCTCGACGGTGTCGAGTCCCTGTTCCTGCAGCGCGTAGGCCTTGATCTTGTTTCCCAGCCCGATCCCGCGGCCTTCCTGGCGCAGGTAGATCAGCACTCCGCACGGATGCTGGGCGATGAAGTCGAGCGCGCGATCGAGCTGCATCCGGCAGTCGCACTTCAGGCTGCCGAACACCTCGCTGGTGATGCACTCGGAGTGGATCCGCACCGGCACCCCGTCGTGCCCCGACACCGCCCCGCGGACCATCGCCACGTGCTCGCGGTCATTGCGCTTGTCGCGAAAGACGATGATCCGGAAGGTGCCGCGCTCGGTCGGAAGGTCCGACTCGGAATAGCGCTCGAGGTGGAACGAGTGCTTCCGCGTGGGCAGCATGCTGGTGTCGTTCATCGCGGAAGGGCCCTCTGACGGGTTTGCTTATGAGTCCCCAGATATATGCGCAAGTTGAACAAAGGTTTCACGGCGGCGGTCAGCCGACCCAACTGACCGGAATCAGGGTGATCCGGTCGCCCGCCGCGAGCGCGGTGACCTCGGGCGGGGCGGAGATCAGGTGGGTGGCGGTGGCCGCCGAGGTCAGCGCGCCCGAGCTCTGGGTGGACAGCGGCGTCGCCCACAGCTCGCCTTCCTTGAGCTCGACGGTGGCGCGGACGAAGTGCCGCAGCCCGGCCGACTTCTTCAAGCCGGTGGCCAGCCGCCCTCCCAGCGGAAGCTGCGCGGCGGGCAGCCCCTGCATCGCGCGCAGGGCAGGGCGGACGAACAGCTCGAAGCTGACCAGCGAGGAGGTCGGGTTGCCGGGCAGGCCGAACACCCGGGTGGTGCCGCGGTGGCCCACCGCCAGCGGCTTGCCCGGCTTGATCGCCACCTTCCAGAACTCCATCTGCACTCCGATCGCCTCCAGCGCGTCTTTGGCGAAGTCGCGCTCGCCGACCGAGGCGCCGGCGCTGGTGATCAGCACGTCGAAGCCCAGGCCCCTGGCGAACAGCGCTTTGACCTCCTCGAGCCGATCGGGGGCCAGGCCGAGCAGGGTGGGCTCTGCTCCGGCGCGGCGCACCGCGGCGGCGATCGACGGAGAGTTGGTGTCGAAGATCCGGTCTCCGGGCTCTTCGCCGATCGGGCACAGCTCGTCGCCGGTGGAGGCGATCGCCACCCGCGGGCGCCGGTGGACGGTGACCCGGGTCAGCCCCTGCGACCACAGCAGCCCCGCCTCCGGGATCCCGATCGGGGTGCCGGCGGGCAGCAAGGGCTCGCCCTGCCGGGTGTCTTCGCCGGCAAACCGCACCGTGCTCTTCGCCGCCACCGCCTCGAGCAGCTCGACCCACTCGCCGTCGGCCCGGGTGCGCTCCTGCATCAAGACCGCGTCGGCGCCGGGGGGGAGGGGGGCGCCGGTCATGATCCGGGCGCACTCGCCGGGCCCGATCGGTCGGTTCGGACGATCGCCGGCGAAGATCCGCGCGACGATCTTCAGCCGCACCCCCGGGCCGGTGGCGTCGGCGCTCCGGACCGCGTAGCCGTCCATCGCCGAGTTGTCCCACGGCGGCAAAGTGCGCGCCGCGACAACGGTTTTTGCGAGGGCCCGGCCCAAAGCCTGGTCGATCGCCACCTCCTCTTCCCCCAGCAGAACCACCCCGTTAAGGATGGTTTGGAGCGCACTTTCGACAGGCATCAAACCCATGCGGTGGAAGTTGCCCGAATCACTGAGGAATGTCGATTGACACCAGCAAACATTGGTCGTAAGGGACCCGCCTCTCTTTACAGAAATGAGGAGACGCGTTGGCGAAGATGAAGAAGGCCACGAAGTCCCCGAAGTCCAAAAAACCCGCAAAGACCAAGACCACCAAGCCGCCGAAGTTGGCGAAGGTCAAGGTCCGCCCTGCGGCCAAACCTGCGAAGGCGCCCAAAGCGCCCAAGCCGCTCAAGGCTCCCAAGCCCGAAAAGGCCGTGGCGGCGAAAGCTGCGCCCGTGAAGGCCGAGAAGGGCAAGCCCGAGGCGAAGCCTCCCAAGCTCGACGCGAAGGGAAAGGCGATCGAGCAGAAGAAGCTGCCCGAGCCTGCGATGTCCGCGCCGCGGCGTGACGGGGTCTTCCTCGGCCCGCTGCCCGACAAGCCGTTGCCGCGGGCCTCGAAGCTGCCGCCTGCGCTCGAGCCGCT
>JAGSPQ010000825.1 GCA_018262385.1 Myxococcaceae bacterium
GCAGCGGGCCCAGGAAGCGCTCGCCCGGGCCGCCGCCGGCGCGCAGGCGTTCAGCGACGCGCTGAAGATCTCGATCAAGGCGATCGACGGCGCGACCACCGACGACGAGCGGACCAAAGCGCTGGCCAGCCTCGAAGAGGTGATCGAGACCCGCGCCACCTTCCTCTCGATCGCCGAGGTGTGGAACGACCTGCCGCACAGCCACCCGGCCTGGCCGCTGCTCACCTTCAAGCTGGGGAAGATCTACTACCACCTGCGCGACTGGCCCCGGCTGGACGAGACGCTGCGGGCGCTGATCAGGGACGCGCCCTCCAGCCCCTACGCTCCGGACGCCAAAGAGCTGCTGGCCCGCATCGCCCGCCGCTCGGAGGTGAAGCCGAAGGTGGTCGGGGTGGTGGTGCCGCTGTCGGGCAAGTACAAGGGCCTGGGCGACGCGGTGATGCGGGGCGTCAACCTCGCGCTCAAGGGCAGCGACCTGGAAGTGGTGGTGAAGGACAGCCAGGGCGACGTGAACCTCGCCGGCAAGATGGTCGAAGAGCTGGCGTTCGACGAAGGCGCGATCGCGATCATCGGCCCGCTGCTCGCCGACGACAGCCGCCGCGCCGCGCTGGTCGCCGAAGAGCTGCAGATCCCGATCGTGACCCTCACCCGGCTCGAGGGGATCACCCGCATCGGTCCGTACGTCTTTCGCAACATGCTCACCAACTCGCAGCAGGCCGAGGCGCTGGCCGACTACGCGATGGGCACCCTCGGCTACAAGTCGTTCGCGGTGCTCTACCCGAACATCCCCTTCGGGGTGGAGCTGTCGGACGAGTTCTGGAGCGCGGTGGAGAGGCGCGGCGGCACCATTCGCGGCGCCGAGAGCTACGCCCACGACGCGACCACCTTCACCACCGAGGCCCGCAGCCTGGTCGGCCGGCTCTACATGGAAGATCGCGCCGAGTACCTCGAGGGCCTGCGCGAGGTGCGCGCCGAAGGGCTCGACGACTTCCGCCGGCGCAAGGCGATCGAGAAGCTGAAGAAGGAGCTCGATCCGGTGATCGACTTCGAGGCGCTGCTGCTGCCCGACTCGTGGCAGCGGGTGTCGCTGGTCGCTCCCGCGCTGGCGGTGGAGGACATCGTCACCAACGCCTGCGACAAGAAGGACCTCGAGAAGATCCAGAAGGCCACCGGGAAGACCAAGCTGAAGACGGTGACCCTGCTCGGCCCCTCGACCTGGTCCTCGCCGAAGAACCGGCAGACCCAGGAGTTCGAGCTGATCGAGCGCGGCGGCAAGTTCGTGATGTGCAGCGTCTACGTCGACGGCTTCTACGAGAACAGCAAGCGGCCGGCGACGAAGACGTTCGTCGACAGCTTCCACGACGCCTACCGCGACTACTCGCCGACGCTGCTCGACGCGATCGGCTTCGACACCGCGCAGATCCTCAAAGCCGTGATCGACAAGACCGCTCCGAAGAGCCGCGCCGAGCTGCGCGATCGGCTCTCGGCGGTGAAGGCCCACGAGGGCGCCACCGGCACCACCCGGTTCGACGACGACCGCGAAGCGCAGAAGCCGCTGTTCCTGCTGTCGATCGAGCCCAAGGGCATCAAAGAGCTGCCGGCGCGCAAGCCGGAGGGGTGAGGTGAGGGGCGGGCTCCTCTGCGGGCTGCTGTGCCTCGCCGGCTGCCAGACGCTGCCGCGGCTTCCCGATTCCACCCTCGCCGCGCTGACCGGGCCCGGCTACCTCACAGGGGCGGTGGCGGGGCTGCGCGGCAGGGTGGTGCTCAACGAGATCGACTTCGTCTACGACGCGAAGTTCTCCGACGACAGCCGGCGGCTGGCGCTCTCGCGGCTGGGGGCGAAGAGCTTCGATCTGCTCGTCTTCGAGCCGTGGCGCGCCCCGCCCCGGCCGCTGTTCGAGGCGGCGATCAACCCCCACGCCTTCGACGTCGAGTCCGTCGCCTTCTCGCCCGACGGCCGCCATCTGGCCGCGGTCAGCCGCGACGGCAGCGTCCGGCTCTTCGACGCGCAGACCGGCGCGGCGGTGGGCGGCTGGCTCACCGAAGAGCCGCTGGTCACCGTCGCCTTTCATCCTCAAGGGCGCTGGCTCGCGGTGGGCAGCGAGCAGGGGCTGGTCACCCTGCTGGAGCTGGTCGCCGCGCCGCCCGAGGTGAAGCTGCGCTTCGCCAACGAGCGGCAGGCGCACCAGGGGCAGGTGCGGGGGCTGGCCTTCGCCGCCGACGGGCGGCTGTTCAGCGCCGGCTGGGACAAGGCGGTGGTGGTGCTGGGCCTGGAGGAGCAGCCGGCCACCGCCCACGCCGCCGCGGTCCGGTTCGAGCGCAAGGCCGGGTTCGCCCAGGTGCGCGGGACGATCAACGACCTCGCCTCGGTGCTGATCGCGCTCGACGCGCGGATGCCCCAGGTGCTGGTGCTGCGCAGCACCCTCGCCCAGGCGATCGGGCTCGATCCGGCGAAGCTGACCGAGACCACCACGGTGACCTCGAGCTACGGCGCCCAGCTCGCCCGGGTCGCGCACGGGGTGCGGCTGGCCTTCAAGGGGCTGAAGCTCGACGGCCTCGACGCGGTGATCTGCGACGCCTGCCTGCCCGCCGACGCCCAGGCGGTGCTGGGGCAGGGCTTCCTCGACGCGGTCGAGCTCGCCTTCGACGAGACGGCCGGGCAGGTGGTGCTGAAGCGGAAGGACGCGGGCGGGGCGAGCGGCGAGCGGCAGCTGGCGATCACCGAGCGCAAGCGCTTCACCTTCCCCGCCTACCCCAACGATCTGTCGATCGATCGCGCGGGCCGGGTGCTCGGGCTGGCGTTCAGCCAGACGAAGGCCGAGCGCACCCTCGAGGTCTACGCGCGCGAGAAGCGCCACGAGGTCGAGCCCGAGCGGGAGTGGGACGTCGGCGCCCGGGTCGACGCCGACACCGGCGCGGTGCTGCAGACCTACCGCGGCCACCGCGGCGTCGTCGCCACCGCCGCGGTCAGCCCCGACGGCTCGACGCTCGCCACCGGCGGCTGGGACCAGCGGCTGCTGCTCCACCTGAAGCCTGGGCCGGTGGTCGAGCAGTTCGGCGACGCGCTGCGCCGGGTGCGCTTCTCGCCCGACGGGCGGTGGCT
>JAGSPQ010000105.1 GCA_018262385.1 Myxococcaceae bacterium
GCCGTTACGGCGCGCAGGTCCCCGACGCCTGGCAGATCGCGCCGGGGGTGAGGAAGCTGGTGAACGGGCACGACGCGGCCGCGTTGACGCACAGGAGCACGTCGCAGCACTGGCCGGTGGTGCAGGCCGGTGAGCAGGCCCCGATGCTGCCACCGGTGCCGCCGAAGCCGCCGAAGCCCCCGGTTCCGCCGAAGCCGCCCGCGCCGCCCGCGCCGCCGGCGCCGCCGCCGCCGCCGCCGAGGCAGACGCCGGCATCGACGTCGCACGCCGGGCTGGTGCCCTGGCAGGTCACGCACGCCGAGCCGGCGATGCCGCACTGGTTGGCGGTGGGCGGGGTGACGCAGGTGTTGCCGGAGCAGCAGCCACCCGCGCAGCTGGTCGAGTCGCACTGACCGCCGGTGCACGCGTTGTTGGTGCAGCTCTGGCCGATGCCGGTGTTGCAGACCTTGCAGGCCAGGCCGCCCGCGCCGCAGGAGGTGTTCGAGTCGCCGACCCGGCAGCTGCCGTTGACCGGATCACAGCAGCCGTTGGCGCAGTTGAGGTTGCTGCAGGCCGCTCCGCCGCCGGAGCCGCCGCCCGTTCCACCCGCGGTACCGCCGCCAGTTCCGCCGGTGCCGCCCCCGGTTCCCCCCGCGGTGCCGCCGCCGGTTCCTCCGGTGCCGCCCCCGGTACCACCGGTACCACCGGTGCCACCCCCGGTGCCGCCGTCGCCTCCGCTGAGGCGGCAAGCGCCGGCGTTGCAGCTCTGACCGGTCTTGCAGACGAGGCAGGTGACGCCGTCGACGCCGCACGCTTCGGGGCTGACGCCGCTGAAGCAGTTGCCGGTGTCGTCACAACAGCCGGCGCAGGTGTTGCGGTTGCACTTGGGCGTCGGCTTGGTCGAGCCACACGAGGGGACGAGCGCGGCGACGAATCCGAGTGCTGCTCCGAGGGCGATCGCCCGGAGGGTGGAGTTGTTGAGCATTTGTTTTTCTTCTCCTCAGCGTGGTGCGCACGCTGGTTCCTGAAACGGCCCGTGACGACGAATTCGGCGCGCACTCCTACACACATCGGCGTGTAGGCAACAAGGGGGTGGGTCTTGATCTCCGGCGCGCACATAAGCACCATGCGCGCGTTTTGAGGGGAGCCCTCCCCTTTCCGCGCACCTTTCGCACCTGGAGTCCCTGAATGAACTCGCGTCCAGCCGCTCGGCTTTCGCTCGTTTTCGCGCTGTCTGCCCTGGCCATCACCACGGGCGGCTGCAACTGCCGGGGGACGACGGTCGAGTCGAGCTACGGGGATCTGGGCGTCGTCTGGCGCGACGCAGCGAACGTCGAGCTGGTCAACCGCGACGCGGTCTACGACTTCGGCACCGCGTTCGCCGGCGAGAAGGTGACCAAGAAGCTGATCATCCGCAACGCGGGCAAGGGGCCGCTGACGCTGATTGCGCTCGAGAAGGTGGACGGCTCGAGCATCACCATCGGCGCGGACGTGAAGACCGACGCGGCGTTCGAGGTGAAGTTCGTCCCCGACTCCGAGGTCGCCTCGACCGCCGAGCTGGAGATCGACATGTTCTTCACTCCGCGCGGAGGGAAGGACTACTTCGTGAAGCTGCTGCTCACCAGCGGCGGGACGCTGCCGGACGAGAGCACCGCCACGATTCTGCTTCAGGGCAAGGGCGAAGGCGGGGCGTGCGCGACCCCCGACGAGCTCGACTTCGGGCCGGTGCCGCTGGGAGATCGGTTCGAGCTGCCGGTGGTGGTGAAGAACCCGCACAGCATCAACGGGCTGGCGGTGATTGGCGAGGTGACCGGGGTGGACGCGGTCAACTTCGACGTGGCGCCGAAGGGCGACGTGGCGATTCCGGCGATGTCGAGCGCGACGATCAAGGTCGGCTTCGCGCCGACCCAGAAGCGCGATTACTTCGCGACGGTGAAGATGAAGGGCCCGGGCGAGTGCGAGCCGGCGGACGTGAAGCTGAAGGGCACCGGGGTGGACGACGTGCTGACCTGGACGCCGGTCGCGCTCGACTACGGCTACGTCAGCCCGGGAATCGAGGCGCCGCGCGAGGTGATCTTCACCAACCTCTCGAAGGTCCCGATCGTCTTGACCCAGGTGGTGACCTCGATGCCGACCGACTTCCTCTACAAGGATCCGGCGGGCACTGGCGGGAGCACCTTCACCATCCCGGGCGAGGGGGTGCCGACCGCGATGACGGTGGTGTGCAAGCCGTCGAGCCTCGGGCCGCGCTCGGCCAACCTCACCTTCCAGACCCCGCTGAGCAAGCAGCCGAGCGGAGTGGTGAGCCTCAAGTGCTACGGCGGTGGGCCGCGGATCAAGGTCATCCCGCGCCCGCTGCTCGGGTTCGGCAAGGTCGCCTTCTATGCGGGAGCGCCGATTCCGGTGACCCGCAAGCTGACGGTGCTCAACGTGGGCACCAAGCCGCCCAACGGGGACGTGCAGGGCAACCTGTTCCTCGGCAAGGTGGTGGGGGGAATGGCGGGGCAGATTCCGCTGGTGACGATCAAGCCGCTCAACGCGACCACCGCGATCGACGAGATCGACCTGGGCATCCCCAGCACCTACGACACCACCAAGGGCCTCGAGGCGGTGGCGGGGAAGAACCTGGCGGATCTGTCGATCACCCTGACGCCGAAGAGCGCGGGGGTGAAGGACGCGGAGCTGACGATTCACTCCAACGACTCGGCCGAGCCGGACGTGAAGATTCACATCACCGCCGACGCGCAGTCGCTGCCGCCGTGCAACCTGCAGGTCACTCCGGCGGGGTCGGTGAACTTCGGGCTGGTGGCGCCGCCGGCGTTCAAGGAGCTGCCGGTCACCATCACCAACCTGGGTCAGAACCCGGGCGACCTCTGCTACCTGAGCGGGATCGAGATCGCCTCGGGCAGCAACCCGGCCTACTCGCTGGTGGGCGGAGCGATCGACAGCAAGGAGCTGCAGCCGATGCAGTCGTTCCAGGTGGTGGTGCGGGTGGCGCCTCCGGGGCCGGTCTCGCAGAACCTGACCACCAACACCGGCGCGCTGACCTTCAACGTCAACTCGCCGACCAAGCCGGTGGTGTCGGTGCCGCTGACCACCTCGGTCGGGCCGACCTGCCTGGTGATCGCGCCCGATGACCTCGACTTCGGCGCGGTGAAGCCCGGCTGCAGCAGCGCCTCGCGGACCTTCAGCGCGTACAACACCTGTGCCTCGAACATCACCATCACCGGCTTCAAGGTCCAGGCGCCGGCCGGCCAGCCGGCGGGCGGCCCCAACTGCCCGGGCACCGCGTACTGCCCGGAGTTCATCCTCGTCAGCACCCCCTCGGTTCCGGCGGGAGGGATCATCCTCGTGCCGGGCAGCACCCCGATCACCTTCCAGGCGAAGTACCGGGCGATCGACGTCGGCGCGGACAACGGGGCGATCTCGGTCGAGGCGATCCAGGCGGGCCAGAACGTGGCCTACCTGGTGAACCTGCGCGGCCGCGGAGATCTGAACGGCCTGCAGACCGACACCTTCATGCAGGACGTCCAGCCGAAGGCGGACATCCTGCTCACCGTCGACGACAGCTGCTCGATGCAGGACAAGCAGAACAACCTCTCGAACAACTTCGGCGCGTTCATCGCCTACGCGGCCGGCGCGGGCGTCGACTACCAGCTGGGCGTGACCACCACCGATGACGACCCGCCGTTCTGCCCGGGGTTCGGGCTGCCGTGCAGCAGCGGCTGGCAGGGGAAGCTGATCGGCGATGCGAACAACCCGAAGATCCTCACTCCCACCACCGTGGCGAACGGGAAGACCGTCGACGCGCTGTTCAAGGACAAGGTGAAGGTCGGGACCAACGGCGGCACCGAGTCGGGGCTGAGCACGTCGCTCAAGGCGCTCACCGCGCCGCTGATCAGCAACGAGAACGCCGGCTTCCTGCGGTACGACGCGAACCTGGCGGTGGTGATCGTCTCCGACGCGGGAGATCAGTCGGCGCAGCCGCTGAGCTACTTCACCAACCGGTTCCAGAACATCAAGGGCTTCAACCGGGCCCACATGTTCACCTTCAACGTGATTGGGCCGCTGCTGTCGTCGGCGCCTTCGGGCTGCACCTACGACGACTACACCAACTCGGCGACCTACCAGCAGATGTCGAGCCAGACGAACGGGGTGCTGTCGGAGATCTGCACCAGCAACTGGTCGCAGAAGCTGCAGGACCTCGGCAAGACGGCGTTCGGGTTCCGCACCGTCTTCTACCTGACCTCGGCCCCGGATCTGTCGGGCGGGAAGATGCTGGACGTGAAGGTGAACGGCGTCGCGGTTCCGGCGGGCGACTACATGTACGACTCGGCGATCAACGCGGTGAAGTTCGACCCGCTGAAGACGCCGGGCAGCGGGAAGACGCTGTCGATCACCTACTTCACCGCCTGCCTCTAGAGCAGGTCATGACCAGCCGAGGCGCGCCGCGAGCTTCGGGTCGTCTCGGCTGCGCCAGATGAAGCCGTCGAGCAGGTAGTGGGTGGCTTGCGGCAGCGCGAGCAGCGGGACGACGAGGACGAGCAGGCCCTCGGGCAGCTCGAGGATGGCGCCGCCGAAGACCGCCCCCCGCTCGTGCCAGATCAGGCGGTCCCAGAAGAACTCTTCGAGGAAGGCGAGGCCGACGAGCAGGGCGAAGAAGCCCGGCAGTCCGGCGCGCAGGATGAAGCCCGCTCCGCCATAGCCGCCTTCGGCGTGGCGGCCTCTGGCGTACTGGTAGAGCAGCGCGAAGTAGGGAACGCCGTGGAGGACGACGTTCATCACGGTGAAGGCGAAGTCGCTGCGGGCGAGCACGATCCCGCCGAACCACGCGATCCAGGTGGCGAGCAGCAGCAGGCTCTTGCCCAGGTGGAAGGAGCCGCGGGCCTGGGCGGCGATCCAGACGGCGAGGACGGCGAAGTCGAGGGCGAGCGCGGCGGTGCCGACCCACGAAGGGAGCCCGCCGACGAAGTCCCCTTCGACGAACCACCAGAAGGGCCGGGGCAGGTTGGCGTGCCACCAGACGACGGGCCCCAGGGTGGCGGCGTAGATGACGGCGCGGTCGAGCTTCAGCTGCCGTTCGCTGCAGCGGGCGCGGCGGCCGTAGAGCGCCATCCAGCCGATCTGCTGCTTCACGAAGTGCCAGGCGGCGGCGTAGGCGAAGAGGCGCCAGAACATCTGGCTGGAGAAGGAGTAGGCGCTGACCCCGACCGCCCAGGCGAGCAGCGGCGCGCCGGCGTAGAGCAGGGGCCGGCGGCGCAGCTCGTCGGAGTCGAGGTAGACGCGGAACAGGGTGGACCAGACGTGGGCGACGTCGATCCCGAGGACCAGCACCACCCAGGCCCACAGCGGCGTCTCGGCGGCGATGCCGAGCGCGGGGGCGAGGAGGACGAGCGCGGCGGACGCGAGGGCGCTGCCGGCGAAGACGCCGAGGTCGACCCGGGGGCTGAAGAGCCAGCGCTGCGGCATCGGCTGCGCTTCATATGCCCAGACGATTTGGTTGCGCCAAGAAGTGGGGGAATCGTGCGAACTTCGGCGGGTGATGCTCTCGCGTCGGGCGGTGCTGGGTGGAGCGCTCTGGGTGGGAGCGTCGGGATGTTTCCGGTTGGCGCGGCCGGGCGCGCTCGAGCAGCCGCTGTCGGAGGAGGCGCGCTCGCTGTGGCTGCGGGCGTGGAAGGACCTCGACGCGCGCGAGGTGCTCGATGCCCACGTGCACGTGGTCGGGCTGGGCAAGGGCGGCACCGGCTGCTGGGTGAATCCGCACATGCAGCAGCCGATGGCGCACCCGATCCTCGCGGCGCGGTTCTCGATCTACAAAGCGGCGGCGGGAGTGGAGGACGAGGAGCAGGGCGACGCGCAGTACGTGGCCGCGCTGACCAAGCGGGCGGGAGGCCAGCTGGTGCGGGGGCGGCACCTGCTGCTGGCGTTCGATCAATGCCACGACGAGCACGGGGTGGCGCAGCCGGAGCACTCCGAGTTCTACACGCCGAACGACTACATCCTGAAGCTGGCGCGGGCGCGGCCGGACGTGTTCGTGGCGGGGGCGTCGGTGCATCCCTACCGGGCGGACGCGATCGAGGAGCTCGAGCGGGCGGTCGAGGGTGGAGCGGTGGCGGTGAAGTGGCTGCCGAACGCGATGCGAATGGATCCGTCGAGCCCGAAGTGCGACCGGTTCTACGACGCGCTGGTGCGGCTGAAGGTGCCGCTGCTGACCCATGCGGGGGAAGAGAAGGCGGTCGAGGCGGACGAAGCGCAGCGGTACGGAAATCCGCTCCACCTGCGCCGGCCGCTCGAGCGGGGGGTGAAGGTGATCGTCGCGCACTGCGCGAGCCTGGGGTCGAATCCGGATCTGGACGCGCCGGGGCAGCCGTGGGTGGACAACTTCGAGTTGTTCGCCCGGCTGATGGAAGAGCCGAAGTGGGAAGGGCTGCTGTTCGGCGAGGTGTCGGCGATGTGCCAGGCGAACCGGGCGGGGCATGCGCTGCGGGAGGCGCTGCGGCGCACCGAGTGGCACCCGCGGCTGCTCAATGGGAGCGACTACCCGCTGCCGGCGATCAACGTGCTGGTGCAGACGCGGATCTTGAAGGATCGCGGCTTCATCACCGGCGCCGAGCGGGCAGCGCTGAACGAGCTCGACCAGCACAACCCGCTGCTGTTCGACTTCGTGGCGAAGCGGACGCTGCGGCTCGAGGTGAACGGGGTGACGCACCGGTTCTCGCCGGAGATCTTCACCCACCGGGACGTGTTCCCGCGGCTGGCGAAGCTGACCTAGCTCGCATCCCTCACAGCCAGCTGTCGACGGTGCGCCCCAGCCCGGCGATCGCCCGCTCGGCGGCGAGCACGCCGAAGTGGTTCGCCTCCTCGAAGAGCGCGAGCCCGCCGAGGTCGGTGTGGGCGAAGTGGAGCGAGCCCTCGAGCGACTCCAGCGCCTGCTGCCGGGCGCCGCCCCAGACGAACCCGGGCCGCGGCTTGATCATCGCGTGTCCCCACCGCATCACCTCCAGGCGGGTGGCGAGGGCGCGGATGTCCTTGTGGGCCGGAGTGAGGTCGGCGAGGACGACCTGTTCCCACTCGGGGTAGCGGGTCTCGAGCAGCCGGGTGCGCTCGGCTTTCGGGTCCGCGCCGGCGAGCGGGCAGTACCAGGTGAGCACGGTCGGGCCGTGGACGTCGGCCCGCGGCGCCTGGTGGGTGGCGACGACGTACCCGATGCTCTTCGACTCGTAGAAGACGTTGTCCCAGGCGAGCGGGAAGCCGCGGCCGGTAGGGCGGGCGGAGAGGGTGAGGTTGGCGACCACCCACGGGCTGCACTGAAACTCCTTCACGAAGGCGGGCGGGCGCTGGCGCCAGGGCGCGAGGACCCGGGCGGCGACGTGGCGCGGGCAGGCGAGGACCACCTGGCGGGCGCGCAGCTGCACCGGCTTTTGGGTGGCGGCATCGAGGGCGTGGGCGGTCCAGCCGGTGGGCGTGGGCTCGAGGGTGTGGACGAGGCAGCGGTGGCGCAGCCGCCCGGCGGGCACCGAGCGGGCGAGTTGGGAAATCAGCCGCCCGTTGCCCTCGGGCCAGCTCAGATAACCGTCGTTCTTCTCCTCGCCGGTCTGACGGGAAGAGAAGTACCAGATGCCCGCCCAGGCCGAGGTGTCGGCGGCGGTCGAGCCGAAGTCGTCGAGGCAGGCGTACTCGACCAGCCACTTCAGCCGGGGGGAGTCGAATCGTTGGAGCTCCAACCATTGCGCCATCGAGAGCTTGTCGAGCTGGGTCCACTCGGCGTCGTCGCTGCCGGAGGCCACCGGCACCGCGAACGCCTTGCGCCCCTTCCCGTCGCGCGCGCCGGCGAACGCCTGCATCTGGGCCTCGAACCGCGCCAGCTGGGCGAGGTCTTCGGCCGAGGCGCCCACCCGGAGGTAGAGCCCCTCGTACCAGGAGCCCTGGAAGAAGATCCGCTCCTCTGGCTCCTGGATCAGCGCCTCTTCGGCGTACTGGGGGCTGCCGTGCGCGTCGACGCCGGTCAGCGCGCCCAGCTCCTTCAGCAGCCGGGGCACCGGGCCGGTGGCGGTGAGCGGAGCGGGCAGGTAGTGCGCGCCCCAGGGGTAGGCGCTGGCGGCGTTCTTGCCGCTCCGGGCAGTGCCGCCTTCGACCGCGTCGAGCTCGCAGACCATCACGTCGGTCACCCCCGCTCCCGCCAGGCGCCAGGCGGCAGAGAGGCCCGCAGCTCCGGCGCCGACGATCAGCACGTCGACGGTGCGCTCGGGCTCCGGGGCAAGGGGAGGCGGTCCAGTGCGCAGCAGGTGACCGGTCTCGACCAGCCACTTCAGCCGGGGGGAGTCGAATCGTTGGAGCTCCAACCATTGCGCCATCGAGAGCTTGTCGAGCTGG
>JAGSPQ010000002.1 GCA_018262385.1 Myxococcaceae bacterium
GAGCTGGTGGGGCCCCGCTGGCAGCGCCTGTACGACAGCCGCACCGGCGAGCTGTGGGTGCTCTCGGAAGACGGGCGGGCGATCGCGCTGCGAGGTGCCCCATGTGGTTGAGCGCCTTGGCCGCGATCGCGCTCGCCGCGGCTCCGGGCCCAGCCAAGCCCCGGCTGCTGGTGCTCGACATTCAGCCCCTGGGCGGCGCGCCGGCCCACCTCGCCCAGGCGCTGACCGAGGCGGTGGTGAGCGAGGTGACCGTGCGCGGGTACTTCGAGGTGCTCGCCTCGCGCGACGTCGCCAACCTGCTCGGCCTCGAGCGGCAGAAGCAGCTGATGGGCTGCGGCGAAGATCAGAGCAGCTGCGTGACCGAGCTGGTCGGCGCGCTGGGAGCGCAGCACGTGCTCGCCGGCTCGATCTCCCGCTTTGGCGATGCGCTGCAGCTCAACCTCCAGCTGCTCGACAGCCAGAAGGGGCAGGTGCTGCACCGCGCCACCCGCCTGGCGAAGGACGAGTCGTCGCTGCGGCTGCAGGTGGTCTACGCGGTCGCCGAGGTGACCGGCGCGCCGCTGCCGCCTCCGCCGTCGAAGGTGCTGCCGGTTTCGCTGCTCGCGGTCGGCGCCGCCGCGATCGTCGTCAGCGCCAGCCTCGCCATCTTCACCGTCTCGACCGAAGCGGGGACCAACGCCGAGCTGCGGCAGGGCGCCAGCTTCCCCCAGGTGCTCAAGAGCTACGACTACTACCGGGACGCGCAGCGCCAGACGGCGATGTTCCGGACGGTGTCCCTGGTCGGCCTCGTCAGCGGGGCGGCGCTGGTCGCCGCGGGCGTGTACTTCTATCCGCCCGACGTGCTGATGAGCTCGAGCCTGAAGGTGGTGCTGGTGCCCGCTCCGAACGGGCTGGCGATCGCCGGGATCTTCTAGGCCGGCAGCAGCACGATCTTGATGATCTCGCTCGGGCTGCCCAGCCGCATCGGCGGGCCGACGAAGCCGCAGCCGCGGCTGACGAACAGCTGAGAGTTTCCCTCCCGAGACAGCCCGGTCGCCCGCGAGCCCCAGATCAGCGAGGCGACCCCGGTGCCCGGGAAGGTCTGCCCGCCGTGGGTGTGCCCCGACAGCTGCAGCCCCAGGCCCAGCCGCACCGCATCGTCGAACCCGTTGGGCTGGTGCGACAGCAGCACCGAGGCGCGCGAGGGATCCTGACCCTGCGCGGCCACGTCGGGGTCGTAGCCGGTCTGCACGATCCGCGAGCCGTAGTCCTCGACGCCGATCAGATCGAACGAGCCGCCCCCATCGCCGATCACCACCTTGCGGTTCTTCAGCACCTCGACGCCGATGCCGGTCAGGTGCGCAGACCACTCTTTCCAGCCGGCGTAGTGATCGTGGTTTCCCGAGCAGAAGAAGGTGCCCTGGCGCGACTGCAGCCGCGCCAGCCGGCCGACGAAGGCGCCGATCTCGCCCGGCTTGCCGTCGACGAGGTCGCCGGTGATCGCCACCAGGTCCGGCTTGAAGCTGTTGGCGCGGGCGACCAGGTCGTCGACGTACTTCTCCTGGAGCACCGCGCCGATGTGCAGATCCGACAGGTGGGCGAGGGTGAAGCCCTCGAGCGACTTCGGCAGCCCGGCCAGCCGCACCGTCACCTCGTGGATCCGGGCCGGCTCGTAGGCGCGGTAGACACCCCAGCTGGCCAGCGCGCCCCCCGAGACGAGCGAGCTGCCCGCCACCGCGCGGGCGAGGAACACCCGGCGCTCGGGGTTGATCGGCGCCGGATCCTTGCGGCGCATCCCGCTGCCCCAGCGCGCCAGGTCGACCACCAGCAGCGACAGCAGGGTGTAGAGCAGCAGCGCGATCCACAGCCCGAGGAAGACCGCGAGCGACTGGTTCATCGCCGAGCCGCGGAACACGGTGCGGGCCGCCATCGCTCCGCCCCCCAGGCCGACCATCAGCAGCGCGCCGCCGATTCGCAGCCAGCGCTGCTGCGTCACGTCGCGCACCAGCCGGCGGTGCAGGTAGACGACGATCCCGCCCGAGAGCCCGAGGAACGCGATGAAGAACAGGATCCGGAACGGGAGCGGCATCGTGCGGTCAGCTCTCCTAACCAGCCGGGGTCAATCGCGCTTCCGGAAATCGTCTTCGAGGGTGGGATCACCCCGAAGCTCGTCCACCGGGCGATCGGCCCCGATGTGCTCCGCCACCACCCGGCGGATCTTCTCGGCGGTCATCTTCCAGTAGTAGGTCTCCCCTGGCTCGAAGTTGAGCTGGAAGTCGTCGCTGGCGAAGGGATCGATCGGCTGCCCGCGGTCCTCCCGGATCACCACGTTCGGCCCCAGGTGGCACAGCCCGTAGCAGCCGCCGCGGAAGACCTCGCAGCGCGGCGCCACCCCCGCCGCGCTCACCGCCGCGTTGGCCTGGACGAAGACCGCGTCCGAGCCGTTGTCCTTGCAGTCGGCGCCCTTGCACACCGAGAGGCGGTATTTCTTCACGTGGCTCAAGGTAACGCGCTCCGCTTACCGCGTCGACTGAGCGGTCGCTGGCCGGCCCCGCGCCGCGAGGTACGCGGGGACCGCCACCCCGATCACCAGCCCGAAGGCGACCGCGCCGATCAGATCCACCGCCTGGGTGAAGCTCTGGGGGTGGGTGGCGATCTGCAGCGTGGGCCCGAAGTCGAACCCCTTGCCGTCCTTGAAGTGCCGCAGCGCGGTCAGCGCCGCCGAGGCGCCCAGCCCCAGCCCCACGCTCGAAGCGCAGCTGGCCAGCCCCGCACCGGCCAGCACGCCCCGGGTCCACGGCAGCCCGCGCGGGAGCGCGATCGACTCTTCGCCCGACAGATCGACCAGCTCCTTCTTCCCCCACGGCGCGAAGCGCTGGAGCATCAGCAGCCCGGGGATCACCAGCGGCACGGTGAAGATGAAGAAGTCCCGCCACCCGAGCGCCAGCGCCAGCGCGCCGGCGGGCGGTCCCGAGAAGCTGCGGGCGAGCGCGAACAGGCTGGAGAAGAGCGCGAACTGGGTCGCCGAGAAGCGCTTGCTGGTCAGCCGGATCAGCAGCACCCCGAACGCGCCGGCGCACATCCCGGTGATCGAGGCCTCGACCGCGATCGCGCTCAGCATCAGCCCGTAGTGCGGCGGGCGCGAGGCGAGCAGCGCGTACCCGAGGTTCGAGATCCCCTGCAGGATCCCGAACACCCACAGCGCCCGGGCGACGCCGATGCGCTGGGTCGCCAGCCCGCCGAGGAAGGTGCCGGCGATCGTCGCGATCAACCCGACCGTCCCGCTGCCTACCCCAATCTGGGAAAGGGTGTAGCCGTGCTCGACCAGGAACGGGCTGATCAGCGCTCCGGCCAGGTTGTCCGAGAGGTTGAACAGCACCACGAACCCCAGCAGCTCGAGCGCGCGCGGGCGGGCGAGGAACCCGACGAACGGATCCCACACCGCGGCGACCAGGCTCTTCGGGGGCACCGCCGGCTGCTGCGGCTCGGGGGCGAAGATCGTCACCGGGATGGTCAGGGTGGCGAGCACCGCGATCAGCCCGAGCGCGAAGGGCCAGCCGCTGACCGCCACCCACCCGGGCATCAGCGCCAGCGGCACGACCGCCAGCGGCAGTGCGTACCGGCCGGAGACCAGCATCGCCACCCGGTAGGAGGCGGTGCGCGCGCCGACCGCCGGCCCGTGCTCTGCCGGCTCGAGCACCTCGACCGCGTAGCTGTCGATCGCGATGTCCTGGGACGCCGAGGCGAAGGCAATCAGGATCGCCAGCGCGCCGATCACCATCACCTCCGGGCTCTTCGCCTGCGAGGCGAGGATCCCGATCAGCACCGCCAGCGCGAGCTGCATCAGCACGATCCACCCGCGCCTGCGCCCGAGCAGCGGCGGCACGTAGCGATCCATCAGCGGCGACCAGAGGAACTTGAAGGTCCACGGCGCCTGGGCCAGCGTCACCAGCGCGACGGTCTTGATGTCGTAGCCGGCGACCTTCAGCCAGGCCGGGATCGCGATCCACACCAGCCCGAGCGGCAGCCCCGAGCTGAACGACAGCAGCGCGAGCGCCCCCACCCGCCAGCTGGTGAAGGCGAACAGGATCCCGTGCTGCTTCGGCTGAAGCTGCGCGTTCACGGCTCCCCGTTCACCGCGGGGACGTCACTTGAGGAACTTCGTCACCGCCACCGGATTGCTCTTGTCGACCTCGATCCGTGGGCCCGCGCCGAGCCTGGCCGCGACCAGGCCCTCGCCGATCCGGGTGTGCGCTTCCTTGTGGACGTGATCGGGCTTCTCCGACGAGCCGCGCTTGAACCACGGATCCGACGGGTGGGTGACCGGCGGCCCCTTGAGCAGCTTGGGGATGTCGTAGACGAAGCCCTGGCGGTTGTACTCGCTGGGAGTGTGGGTGTACGTGTCCATCCGGATCGCGTCTTTCGGGCACGCGTCGACGCACAGCCCGCACACGATGCAGCGCAGCTCGTCGATCACGAAGGTGGTGGGGAACTTCTCGATCACCCGCGACTCGACCGCGGCGTCGTTCTCCGGGTACTCGCCCGCCTCGATGTAGATGCACTGCGCCGGGCAGATCGTCGCGCACATGTAACAGGCGACGCAGCGCGGCTTGCCGTCCTCGCGCGGAACCAGCCGGTGCAGCCCGCGGTACCCTTCCGGGTAGGGCACCTTCTCTTCCGGGTACTGCACGGTCGAGATCAGGCTGGTGCCGGTGCGGTTGACCACCTGGGGGTTCGGATCGCGCTCCCCGAACAGGTTGCGGAAGAAGTGGGTGGTGGTGATCACCAGGCCCTTGATCAGATCCGGCAGGTACAACCGCTCGCGAAGATCCGCCGCCTCGGCGGTGTGCGAGTGCTCGGCGAGCTCGGGGGCAGCGCCGTGGCCGTGGTCGCTCATCAGTGTCCTCCCGCCGGAGCAGGCGCTTCGTGCGCGTGCGCCAGGGCGGTCTCCGCCGCTTTCCGCTCGGCGGGCCGCGGAACCAGGGTCAGGGCGGCGACGATCGCGATCTCCAGCAGCCCGACGATCGCCAACATCCGCAGCGAAGGATCCCAGAGGATCAGCGCGCCGGTGACGAACACGTTCAGCAGGCCCACCGGCAGCAGGATCTTCCAGCCGAGGGTCTGGATCTGGTCGTACCGGAACCGGGGGAAGGTCCAGCGGATCATCAGCTGGACGAAGCACATCGCGATCACCTTGGTCCAGAAGACGGTCGCGTACAGCGCGCCCATCAACCAGCCGTGCTCGGCGAAGACCGGGATTCGCGCGATGTACTCGTTGCCGAACGGCAGGTACCAGCCGCCGAAGAAGATCGCGACCAGGACCGCCGCCAGCACCACCACCTCGACGAACTCGCTGATCATGAACAGGCCGAACTTCATCCCCGAGTACTCGACGAAGTAGCCGATGATCTCCGACTCGCCTTCCGGCACGTCGAACGGAGCGCGCTTGGTCTCGGCGAACGCCGCGGTGAAGAAGAGGATGAAGCCCGCCGGCTGCAGCAGGATTCCCCACGCCGGAAGGCCGATGTCGAAGCCGCCCTCGCCGCCGAAGCGCCACAGGTAGTGGCTCTGCAGCTCGGTCATCCCGGTCGGCCCGGCCAGCTGCACGGTTCCGAAGGCGATCATCATCCCCACCAGCGACAGGCCGAGCGCGACCTCGTAGCTGATCATCTGCGACGCCGCGCGCACGCCGCCCAGCAGCGCGAACTTGTTGTTCGACGCCCAGCCCGCCAGCGAGGTGCCGTAGACGGCAAGCGAGGCGATCGCGAACAGGTAGAGCAACCCGAAGTCCGGGTTGGAGACCGTCATCATGATCTTCTGGCCGGCGACCACCACCGTCGGGCCCGCCGGGATGATCGCGAACAGCGCGAACGGCGGCGCGAAGGCGAGCATCGGAGCGAGGTTGAAGAGGAACTTGTTCGCCGCTGCCGGCTGGAAGTCCTCCTTGGTCAGCATCTTGAAGACGTCGGTGAGGATGTGCGGCGCGCCGGCCAGCGACTGCTTGGCCAGCAGCGGCCCGATGATCGGAATCGGCAGATCGATGCGCGCCCGGTTGGGCCCGATCCGATCCTGCATCAGCGCGCTCCACTTGCGCTCGGCGAGGGTGAGCAGGGTCGCGAGGACCATCACGAACGCCAGCATCAGGATCAGCATGTTCACCAGGCTGCCTACCCCGCGAACCTGCAGCTTCTCGAGCCCGAACTGCTCGACGTAGCCCGCGCCGATGTAGGCGGCGGCCATCAGGGTGAAGATCACCCCGCCGAGGACCACGAACCAGCCCAGCACCATTCCAATCCGCTTGAGGTCTCTCATCAAATCCCCCGGATCCGCGGCGCGCCCTGTTCACGCCAACCCGGCGGCCGCCCGTCGGCGCCGGCCGGCAGCGTCTGAATGCCCTGGTTCTTGAGGTTCATCGGCGTCAGCTTGTCCCACTCGAAGTCCTTCAGCTCGGGCACCTGCGGCGCCAGCGCGCGGAACACGTCGCGCGAGGTGGCGTGCGGCATCGCCGCGCCCAGTTCCCGGCCCAGCTCGACCGCCCACTTCCAGGTCGGCCACGCCTCGCCGCGGGGAGGAAACGCCCGCCGCACCCGCTGGGTGATCCCCGCTTCCTGGGTGAAGGTCCCTTCGTCCTCGACGTGGCTCGCCGCCGGCAGCTGCACGTGGGCCGCCGCCGACACCGGCGACTCGTGCATCGCCGCGGTCACCAGCAGCTCCACTCCGGTCAGCCGCCTGGCGAACACCTCGGCGTCCTCGGGGACATCCGCGCCCACCAGGTACAGCGCCTTGATCTGGTTCTGGTCGAGCGCGGCGGTCAGATCGGCGAACGACTTCAGCTCGAAGCCGAAGCCCCTGGCGATCCACTCCAGCCCTTTGCGGTTGGGGTTCTTGTCCGCCGTCATCAACAGGTGGTCGGCCTGGCCCGGCGCGCGGCCGGTGACGTAGACGCTCTTCGCCTGCAGCACGTCTTTGGCGAACGAGAAGCTGGCGAGCAGATCCTCGTTGCTCACCGTCGGCGCCACCGCGAACGCGACCGAGCCCGCCAGCGGCTTGAGCTTCATCGCCGCGTATTTCACCGCCTCGGCGTTGGTCGCCTCGCGCGCGTCGCTGCCCTTGCCGATCACCGGCATCAGCAGCCGCGAGGTGTGGAAGGCCTTGTAGGTCAGCCGGCCCTGGTCACACATCCAGCTCTTGTTGATCGCCTCGTTCTCGCGCGGCCGGTAGCGGTACACGTCCTGGCCCATGAAGTCGGCGCTCACCGAGCAGCCCCGCGAGCAGCCGGTGCAGACGCTCGGCGCGGCCGAGAGGAACCACACCCGGGCGCGGAAGCGGAAGTCGCGGCTGAGCAGCGCTCCGACCGGGCAGATGTCGACCACGTTGCCCGAGTAGTTGCTGTCGAGCGCGCCGTACTGCGGGGCCACGTCGATCACCTCGTGCGAGCCGCGGTGGAACACGCCCAGCTGCGGCTCCTTCGCCACCTCGTCCATGAAGCGGACGCAGCGGGTGCAGACGATGCAGCGCTCCTGATCGAGCACCACCTGGGGGCCGATGATCTTGCGCTTGTTGCGCAGCACCTTCATCCCGCTCGACCCCTCGCCGCTGATCCGCTCGAGGCGGGAGGGCTTGTGGTCGTGCCGCATGTAGTAGTCCTGCAGCTTGCACTCGCCCGCCTGGTCGCAGATCGCGCAGTCGACCGGGTGGTTGAGCAGCAGGAACTCCATCACCGCCCGCTGCGATTCCTTCACCTTCGGGGTGCAGGTCTTGATCGCCAGCCCTTCGGAGATCGACGTCTGGCAGGCCGGCACCAGCTTCGGCGCGTTGCTCGCCTCGACCAGGCACATCCGGCAGTTGGCCGCCACCGACAGCCGCGGGTGGTAGCAATAGAACGGAATCTCGACCCCCACCGTCTTGGCGGCGTCGACCATGTTGGTCCCCGGCTTGACCACCACTTCGCGGCCGTCGACCGTGAAGGTCACCATCCCCGGGTTCTTCGGGGGCGCCTTCGCCGGCGGGCCGGCGGGAGGAGGCGGCCTGGGGGCTTCCACCTTCTTTTCGTCGCTCACTGCTCCACCTCTCCACCAATCATGTTGATCGTGTCGAACGTCGGGATCAGGTCGGCGAGCATCCGCCCTTCGACCATCTTTCCGACCCCGGAAAGGATGTGAAAACCCGGAGCGCGGACGTGGACCTTGTACGGCCGGCCGCTGCCGTCGCTGCGCAGGTACCAGCCCAGCTCGCCGTTGGCCGCCTCGGTCGAGTCGTAGACCTCGCCCACCGGCACCTGGATGCCTTCCATGATCAGCTTGAAGTGCGCCATCACGCCTTCGATCGTGCTGTAGACCTCCTGCTTCGGAGGCAGCACGATCCGCCAGTCGTCGATGATCACCGGCCCGTCGGGGATCTGCTCCAGCGCCTGGCGGATGATCGAGATCGACTGCCGCATCTCTTCGACCCGCAGCAGGTAGCGATCGAGGTTGTCGCCGTTCTTTCCCAGCGGCACCTCGAACTTCATCCGGTCGTAGACCCAGTACGGCTTGGCCTTGCGGATGTCGTAGTTGATCCCGTTGGCGCGCAGGCAGGGGCCGGTGAAGCCGTGATCGAGCGCGTCCTCGGTGGAGATCACCCCGGTGCCGCGGCAGCGATCGGTGAAGATCCGGTTGCGGGTCAGCAGCGCGCCGACTTCCTCGATCAGCTCGGAGCAGCGGTCGAGGGTCTTGATCGTCTTCTCGATCCAGCCGGGCGGCAGGTCGCGGTTGCAGCCGCCGATGCGGCCGTAGTTGGTGGTCAGCCGGGCGCCGGTCAGCTCGGTCACCCGGTCGGTGATCAGCTCGCGCGCTTCGATGCCGTAGAGGAACGCGGCGAAGGCGCCCAGCTCGAGGCCGAGCGCGCCGGTGGCAGTGACGTGATCGTGGATCCGGTGCAGCTCGCTGGCGATCACCCGGATGTACTTGGCCCGCTCGGGGATCTCGATCCCGATCAGCTTCTCGACCGCGTTGAGATAGCCGAAGTTGTTCATCAGCGACGAGACGTAGTTGAGCCGGTCGGTGTACGGCAGCACCTGGGTCCAGGTGACGTTCTCGCAGCTCTTCTGAAACCCGCGGTGGAGGAAGCCGATCTCGGTGTCGACCTTGGCGAGGATCTCGCCGTCGAGCTCGACCCGCATCCGGACGGTGCCGTGCATCGCCGGGTGCGAGGGCCCGAGGTTGATCACCATGTTCTTCGTCTGCAGGTGCGCCTCGAGCTCGTCGTTGTCGGGCGTCGGATCGTAGTCGTCTTGGGCCATGGTCTTTTCGGTCAAGCGGTGGAGCCGTTGGTGCCCGGCCCGCGGAAGATGTCCTTGATGGGCCGCTCGGGAATCAGCGGCTGGCGATCGCGCAGCGCGTAGTCCTTGCGCAGCGGGTGGCCTTTGAACTCTTCGTAGAGGAACATCCGGCGCAGATCGCCGTGCCCGGTGAAGTGGACCCCGTAGAAGTCCCACACCAGCCGCTCGGCCCAGTTCGCGCCCTGGTACACGGTGCGGATCGTCGGGCAGGTGCAGTCGTCTTCCGGCACCAGCACCTTCAGCCGCAGGTGCTCGTTCCGCTCGATGTTGAAGAAGAAGTACACCACCTCGAACCGGGGGGTGTTCTCCGGCAGCTGCTGCCGATCGACGCCGTCCATCGAGATGAAGAGCTTGAAGCCCAGCTGCTCTTTGATCGCCTGGGCGACGGCGAGGATCGCCTCTCGTCGAACCACCGCCCACTCGGCGCCCGTTCGGTCGTGGTACCGCTGTGACAGTGCGTCGGGAAGCTGCTGCTGAATCTGATCGAGCGCCCAGGTGCTCAAGCTTTTGCCTCGAAGAAAGGTGCGAAAGCGCGCGGGCGTTATAGCGGGACGCGCGGGGGCGTCAACGATGATTCGCCTGAGTCCTTGCGGGCTTACAGCTGGCTGCCGAAACTGCGGCAGGGGGCTTTGGCCGGGGTCCGGCGGCCCGCCGACTCAGGGCGGGGCCGGGCACACTTCGACGCTGTCCGACGGCCCCGCCACCTGGGGGATCCCCCGGGCGAAGGTCGCGAGGAAACAGCGGTATTGGTACTTGGGGCCGGCGGTCTGAAAGACGATCTCGTGCCCGTCCTGGATCCCGTCGCCCATTCGCTGGACCACCGCTCCGGTCACCACCTGCCCGTCGGGGCGCTGGCGGTTGCCGGCCACCGGGTAGGGGACCACCGCCCGCCCGGAGAAGGCGGCCACGTCCCGGTAGCGGGCGAACGCGTTGAGCTCCTCGCTCTCGACGTCCACCTCGCGGCCCGCCAGGTCCAGCTGCATCGACAGCGACGAGGCGTTGGCCATCGGCGGGAGGATGTAGTGGTCGACGATCCCCTGGAACATCAGCACGTGGGTGTTCATCTTCCCGCCGTAGAGCGGCGGATCGGCCGCCTCGGCCGACCACTGCATCAGCGACACCCCCGGATCGCCCGCGGTGACCCGGTAGAAGCGGGCGGTGTAGCCGAGCATGAACTCGGTGATGTGGCGCACCGGCAGCGGCTTTTGCTTGTAGAGCAGGTTGTTGATCCAGCTGCCCCCCGAGCCGCTCAAGATCGCCGCCTTGAACCGGGGCTCGAAGGCGAGGGCGAGCGGAGCGATCGTCGCTCCCATCGAGTGGCCGAACAGCGCCAGCTTCGAGGTGTCGAACCGCGCCTGCGAGAGCCCGAGCCCGCCGCACCCGCTGGCGTCGACGGTCAGCTCCTCGAGCACCCGGGCGGTGAGGATCAGCTCGGCCGCCGACTGGCGGATGTTGTCGCGGATCGCCGCCGGGTTCGAGCCGTTGAAGATCAGGAACTGCTCGTCGGCGTTGGCCGGGTTGCGCAGCCCTCCCATCGGGCCGTCGATGCTGATCGCCGCGAAGCCCGCGCGGGCGAACTCGAGCGCAGGCCCCGAGCCGGGCTCGATCTCGCCCTTCGCCGATCGGGTGCCGTGCTCGACCAGCGCCCGGTTGCTGCCTGCGCCGGTGCGCGAGAACACCACGGTGGGAAACCCTGCCGCCGGCATCGGGCGGCGGGGGAGGGTGAGCAGCACCCCGGCGGTCTCGTAGCGCTGGCGCACCGGGGCGCCGGACGCGTCGAACACCCAGCTGCCGCCGCTGCTCTCGTAGGGCGGCTGGCCGGCCTGGTACTGCGGCATGTCGATCGTCGTCTGGTAGACGCAGAAGTCGGGAAACGTCTCGGCCGGAGTCGGCGGCGCATTGGGCCGGGGCAGCTCGCGCAGCAGCGCCTTGCGCATCGCCTCCATCCCCGCCAGCGGCGAGCCGGTGCGGAAGACGGCGATCGCGGCGAGCTCTTCGGTGATCGCGATCTTCCTCAAGCCCTCGACCGCGCCCTGGATCTCGGTCAGCGCCGGCGGCCCCAGGCCGTGGGGCACGCCCCGCGCGAGCAGCGTCTGCATCGCCGGCGAGACGGCGAGCGCGCGGCCCCACTGATCGTGCACCCGCACCGTGATCACCGCCGCGTAGAGCGTCGCCTCCCGCAGCGGCACGCCCTGGTAGGGGATCAAGGTCAGCAGGTTGGGCGCGCCGAACCGCCCGCCGTCGTGCTGGAACACCACCTCGATCGGCGTGCGGCGCCCGTACGACGGCGAGAGGGGGTCGACGTCGACCAGGTACACCGAGGCATCGGCGCGCAGGCTCTGGGCCGCGGTGGGCAGCGTCGCCGGATCCAGCGGAGCAGTGCCGGCGAAAAAAATGCCCGCGGTGGTGGAAAACCCGCGCGCCTCGGAGCTCAGCTGGGCGAGCGCGGCGTCCACCACGGTCGCCTTGCCCCGGCTCGGAAAGGCCGACAGGTCGATGCTGCCGTCGGCCTTGCGCAAATCTTCGTTCGGAAACGGCGCGCTGTAGAACCCACCGCCGCGCGTGTAGTCCATCCGCATCGTCGTCGCGGCGGTTGGCTCGGGTGCCAGCTCACACATCGGAGAGAGGCCGACTGCAACGAGAGCGATCACTAAGTTCATCCACCGCATCTGCAATCCCTACCGACAGCGGCGCTCAACTTCGACCGACGAGCGCGGACCCTCGCCGAGACGATCGCATGTCACGGGCCAACGAGTCTGGCGCCGGTGTAGGCGCCACTCTCCTCAGGTCAGGCCGGTAACGGTGCCGTCGGGTGCGAGATCGAGGTGGTGCGCCGCGGGGACCCGGGGAAGGCCCGGCATCGTTAGGATTTCCCCGGTCAGCGCGAGCAGGAAGCCTGCGCCGGCGCGCACCCGGATCTCCCTCACCGTGAGGGTGAAGTCCACCGGAGCGCCCTGCGCCGTCACGTCGTCCGACAGCGAAAGGTGCGTCTTCGCCATGCAGACCGGCAACAACCCGTAGCCGTCCTTCACCGCCTTCGCCAGTTGGGTGCGCGCGTCGCGGGTCAGCTCGATGTCGCGGGCGCCGTAGACCTTGGTGGCGATCGCGCGAATCTTCTCTTCCGCCGAGGCCTCGAGCGGGTAGCTGTACTTCGCGGTCGGCACCGGGCCCTTCACCGTGTGGGCGACCAGATCCGCCAGCGCGAGCGAGCCGGCGCTGCCCTCGAGGAACCCGGTGTTGCGCGCGCAGGCGGCGCCCTCGGTCTGGCTGAGCTTCTCGATCAGCTCGAGCTCTTCGGGCTTGTCGTCGCCGAAGACGTTGATCGCCACGATCGCCGGCAGGCCGAAGGTGTGGCGAATCGCCTGGAGGTGGCGGGCGACGTTCTCGAAGCCCTTCTCGATCGTGCCGAGCCCCGCGGTGTCTCCGCCGTGGAAGCGCAGCGCGCGCACCGTCACCACCAGCACCACGCACGAGGGCCAGATCCCCGCCTGGCGGCACTTCAGATCGAGGAACTTCTCGCCGCCCAGATCGAACGCGAACCCCGCCTCGGTGCAGACGATGTCGGCGAGGCCGAGCGCCGAACGGGTGGCGGCGATCGAGTTGCAGCCATGCGCGATGTTGGCGAACGGCCCGCCGTGGACGAACGCCGGGGCTCCGTCGTTGGTCTGGGCCAGGTTGGGGAGGATCGCCTCGCTCAGCAGCGCCGCCATCGCGCCGACCGCCTCGAGATCGCCGGCGGTGATCTGCTTGCCGGTCGAATCGGTTCCCACGATCAGGCGGCCGAGGCGCTTCTTCAGATCCTCGAGCCCGTCGGCCAGGCACAGCACCGCCATCACCTCGGAAGCGGCGGTGATGTCGAAGCCGTCTTCGCGCGGGGTCCCGTGCGCCGAGCCGCCCAGGCCGATCACCGTGTTGCGCAGGAACCGATCGTTCAGATCGAGGCAGCGCTTCCAGCTGATCGTCTTCAGCGGCGCCGGCGCCTGGAAGTGGAGCGCGTTGTCGGCGAGCGCGGCGAGCAGGTTGTTCGCCGAGGTGATCGCGTGGAGATCGCCGGTGCAGT
The DNA here is from genome assembly GCA_018262385.1 of Myxococcaceae bacterium. Lineage (GTDB taxonomy): Bacteria > Myxococcota > Myxococcia > Myxococcales > Myxococcaceae > JAGSPQ01. The sequence goes on from JAGSPQ010000002.1 coordinate 13,359, forward strand.
GCATGTTGATCTTCGCCGCCGGCTCGAGGCTCGCCCGGCCGCCGCCGGTGCCGCCGCCCTTCGCTCCGAAGATCGGGCCCAGCGAAGGCTCGCGCAGCGCCGCCATCGCGCGGTGGCCGCGGGCGACCAGCCCCTGGGTCAGGCCGATGCTGGTGGTGGTCTTGCCTTCGCCGTACTTGGTCGGCGTCATCGCCGAGACGAGCACCAGCTTTCCGCGCACCGCCTGGTTGCGCAGCCGCTCGGCGGTCGGCCACGCCAGCTTGGCCAGGTACGGGCCATTGAGGAGGAGATCATCACCGGACAACTCGAGCGAGCGGGCAACTTCGAGGATTGGGCGCATGTGCGCGCGGAACCTAACCGATGGAAAAAAAACGACGCGGACGAAAGCTGGGCGCGAAGCTACGGGCAGCTGACCGGCGAGACGTCGTAGCTAATCGGGGCCATGCTGGTCCCGGTGACGGTCACCTTGTACGTCTCGCCCACCGCGGGCGACCAGCCCTGCCGCTCGAGGGTGATCGCCGGCTGCCCGTAGCCGCCCTGCATCACCCGCACCGAAACCGCCATCGGCGCGCTGTCCGAGGCGCGCACGATCCCCGCGTCGATTCCACTGCCGAGCGCGTTGCCGTGCACCGACCAGATCCACTGGGTCATCGGGGCCGGCACGAAGCCCGGAGGCGGGAAGGCGAACCAGGCCGGCCTGGGGCCACTGTTGCCGCCGCTGAAGACGGTGATGCAGGCCGCCGAGCCGTAGTTGTTGCCCCCGACGTAGTGGCCCATGCCGATCGGCTCGAGCGGAGGGTTGAGCAGCCAGCGCCGGTGGCCCATCGTCGACTCGTTGCCGTTGTCGATCAGCCACTGATCGATCGCGTTCTCCGGGGTGCCGTTGCCCCAGGCGATGTTGCTCGAGCCGGCCCCCGCGGCGCCTCCGGGCGTGTAGCAGGTGGCGGTGGGCGGCGGAGAGTGCGCCTGCGGGCCCGCCGGGTTCCAGGCCGACATCAGCGCGCACTTCTGCGCCTGGTCGTTGCTGGCCGCGTTGTCGCTCACCGGGCCCAGGCCGACCAGCCAGCGGTGCATGTTGAGCCGGGTCAGCGTGTCGTCGAGGCCCGCGCGCGCCAGCACCCCTTGATCGCAGGTGGCAGTGGTCTTGGTGAAGGCGGGGTTGGCGGTGACGACGTGCCCCTTCGTCCACGCCTCGCAGACCTGCGCCTGGCTGCGCAGCGCGGGGATCCCGGGATCTCCGGGGGTGCAGGTGCCGGCGTCGGCGATGAAGCCGGGGTTGCAGACGCAGCGCGCCGGCGCGGGAACGCAGTGGGCGCCGTTGGGGCAGGGGAAGCCGAGGCAGGGGTCGGTCGGGCCCGCATCGGGGACTCCCGCGTCGAACGTTCCGGCGTCGCGCGGCCCCGCATCGAGGGGACCTGCGTCGGCCGCGCCCGCATCGGTGGCTCCGGCATCGGTCGGCCCGGCGTCCAAGGGGGTGCCCGCGTCGGTCGAGCCCGAGTCGGCGCCGCTGCCCGAATCGCTTCCCAGCGCGTTCGGCACTTCCATCTCGGCGGTTCCGATGCAGCCTGCGGTCAGCGCAAGCGCGGCCCAAATCGATTTGTGCACTGCAACAAGTCCTTCTCCCCTTGCGTAGGGGGTTGTCGCACGAAGTCGCCCCCGGGTTGCTCGTTTCTCGGCCGGCGAGAATTCGCTGTTAGCGTGCGGCCCGCAGCTACCCGGGGAGACCTCCATGCGTGCCTTGCTTGCCATTGCGATGATCTCGCTTGCCGCCTGTCAGTGCGGAACCCAGCCGCCCGGGGGTGGCAACGACGGCGGCAACGACGGCGGGGGCCCCGGGCTGTTCTGCAAAGCGGGGGGCGCGGCCTGCGCCACCGGCACCGATTGCTGCAACAACCGCTGCCTGGGCGGCGCCTGTGCCGCCGGGTCCTGCATCGACGTCGGCGCTACCTGCACCAGCGCCGGCGAGTGCTGCACCGGGATCTGCAACGGCACCTGCCAGACGATCCCCGGGGCGGATACCTGCAAGGTGCTCGGCCAGGCCTGCGCCGCGCGCGCCGAGTGCTGCTCCACCGTCTGCTTCAACGGCGCGTGCGGCAAGGCCTACAGCTGCCAGGCCAACGGAGACGTCTGCCGCAGCAACGCCGAGTGCTGCGGCCAGGCCTGCTCGGGCGGCGACGGCGGCGTGGGTCGCTGCCTCAACATCACCGGCGGCGGCGGCGGCGGCTGCACCCAGGAAGGCAACCCCTGCACCGGAGGCAGCAACTGCTGCTCGCGGATCTGCGTCGACCCGGGCTCGGGGGCGACGGTGTGTCTGCCCGCGGGCGGTTGCCGGCTCACCGGCACCTCGTGCTCGAGCGACAACGCGTGCTGCGGCGGCGGAGTGAATCCCAACGGCTCGGTGAGCTGCGCCACCGGCCGCTGTGACAACGGCCAGTCCTGCAACGGAGTGGGGAACATCTGCGGCGCCCCGGTGCTCCCGGACGGCGGGAAGATCAACGCCTCCCAGAACTGCTGCAACGGCAACAAGGAGGTCTGCAAGGTCGACCAGTCCGGAATCCCGCGCTGCTTCGGCGGCGGCTCCACCGCCTGCCCGACCGGCTACACCGGCGCGGCGCCCTGCTGCATCGCGGTGGGCGACGTCTGCCAGTTCCGCGATCAGTGCTGCGGCAAGGTGCCCTGCCTGCCTTCCGATGGCGGAGTGCTGCGCTGCTCGGCGTCGAGCTGCAAGGGGCTCGGCAGCCCCTGCGCCGGCGGCAGCGAGTGCTGCAACGGCTCGTGTCTCACCGGCATCTGCCGCAACCCGGTTCCCGACGCGGGCCCCGGCACCGTCGATGCGGGCCCGCTGTGCAAGAGCAACGCAACGGCGTGCACCAGCTCGAGCGAGTGCTGCTCGCAGATCTGCACCAACGGGCTGTGCGGCGCTCCCACCGCCTGTCAGCCCACCGGCGGGGTGTGCACCAACACCGGCGACTGCTGCACCGGCAACTCGTGCGCGATCCCGAGCGGCCAGACCGCCGGCACCTGCCAGACCTCGGCCTGCAGCGGAGCGGGCCAGACCTGCAGCCAGGGCTCGACCTGCTGCCTCGGGCTGCTGTGCCTGGATGCGGCGGCGCAGGCCTGCGGCGCCACGGGAGCCTGTACCTGCACGGCGGTGATCAACTAAGCGGGAGGCGTGCCCTCCGACGCCGACATCCTCAAAGCGCTCACCTCCGCGCTGCAGGACAGCCTGATGGTGGTCGCGCCTCCGGGCTGGGCGGAGGTGGAGCTCGAGGTCGTCTCTACCCCCGAAGGGCTTCGGGTGAAGGCGCTGTCGGCGAAGGGCCAAGGGGGGACGCAGCCGCCTCCCCGGCCGCCGCTGAACATCGATCTGAAGGAAGAGGCGACCCGGCTGGGCGAAGGGCTGACCGAGCTGACCCGGATCCTCGCCAACCACGGCAAGAGCTGGGAGGGCGGCAAGGTCCAGGTGGTCCGCGGCAAGGACTTCACCGACTGGAAGCTGCTGCTGCCCGACGGCTCGGTGCGCTGGTTCACCCGGCTGCTCCAGACCGAGCTCGAGGCGCTGGTCTTCACCGACGATCTGTTCGATCTGCTGCGTGGCACCGAGCGCGCGTTCCATTCGCTGCAGGGTGCGTTTTCCCAGAAGCTCGGGTCGACCACCGCACAGGACTATTCGGAAGAGGATCAGCTGCTGAGCCTCACGGGGGCCAACGCAGTGGTGCGCGCCCACGCGCAGTTGATCGGCAGCTACAGCCGCGAGAATTTTCTCTGGGTCTGGGGCTGGGCGGTCGAGGAGCTGGCGCCCGCTTGCTGCGAAAAAGTTCGGCGGGTCTGCGCGCCCGAGACGCTGCAGCCGGGGCTCTCGGCGCTGTGGCGCGATCACTTTCACTGCGACGAGGGGTTCGCCTGGGCGCTGGCGGCCCACGTCACGGTGGCGATCGGCGCGCGGGGGCTGGTCCGCGCCGAGACGCCCGGGCAGCCGGTGATCCTCCTCTATGCGGTGATGGAGAACCCGGCGTAAGGTGCCCGCCGTGCGCCTTGCGTTGGTTGTGGGTTTCCTGGCATCCGCGATCGCTTCCGCGGCCGACGTGCAGGTCAACACCTCGTTCAACCGGCGGCCGATCTCTCCGCTGATCTATGGGATCAACTTTGGCACCGACGCTCAAGCCGCGCGCATCGGAGCGACGGTGCGGCGCTTCGGCGGCAACGGCTGGAGCCGCTACAACTGGAAGGCGTCGACCACCAACGAAGGCGGCGACATCCACTTCTACAAGAACCTCTGGCTGCCTGGGCCGGACGGGGGCGCCGCTCCGGACTACGCCGACCGCTTCATCGTCGGAGCGAAGGCCAGCGGGGCGCAGGCGCTGATCGAAGTGCCGATGATCGGCTGGGTGGCCAGACCGGGCAGCTCAGCCGGGATCCCGTTCACCTGCGGCTTCAGCGTCAGCGTCTACGGCGCCCAGGCCGCGGCCGACCCGGCCGACCCCAACTGTGGCAACGGCTTCTTGCCCGACGGTGGCTTCGTCACCGGCAATGATCCGCTCGAGACCTCAGTCGCGATCGATGCGGGGTTCGTCTCGGAGTGGGTGCAGCACCTGGTCGCCACCCACGGCTCGGCAACCGACGGGGGCGTCCGGTTCTACAACCTCGGAAACCAGCCGGCGCTCTGGCACCAGACCCACCGCGACGTGCACCCGCAGCCCACCACCTACGGCGAGCTCCAGGACCGGTTCACCCAGTACGCCTCGGCGGTGAAGGACGTCGATCCCGGAGCGCAGACGCTCGGGCCGGCGGCCTGGGGCTGGCTGGAGTACTACGACAGCGCGAGCAAGGAGGCGGCGGACGCCGGGATCTTCTTCACTCCGTTCTACCTGCGCCAGGCGCAGGCGCTCTCCACGGCGAAGGGGCGCCGGATGCTCGACTACCTCGACTTCCACGTCTATCCGCAGGCGATCTTCGGATCCGAGGCCGCCACCGACCCCGTCACCAACGCGAAGCGCTTTCGCGCGACCCGGATCCTCTGGGATCCGACCTACACGGTCGAGAGCTGGGAAGTCTGCTGCGGTCCGGTCGAGCAGCAGATCATCAACCGGATGAAGGCGTGGATCGCCCTCGAGTTTCCCGGGACGAAGATCGCCATCTCCAGCTACGCGTTCGGAGCGCTCAGCCATGTGGCGGGGGCACTGACCCAGGCCGAGTTGCTCGGCATCTTCGCGCGCGAGGGCGTCGACCTCGCCGCGCTCGAGCCGCCCTTGCCGGACAACGCGATCGGCGAGGACGCGTTCAAGTTGTTCCGGAACTTCGACGGAGCGGGCAGCCAGTTCGGCGACACCTCCGTCCTCGCCACCAGCACGACGCCCGACGTCGTCAGCGCGTTTGCCTCGTATGATCCGGCGGGGCGGGTGACGGTGGTGCTGATCAACAAGGACCCGGCGGCGGCGCAGCCGGTCAACCTGACCTTCCTCGGAGTCAACGGCTCCGGCGCGTGGCGCGCGTTCAGCTTCGGACCCTCGAGCCGCCTCGGCGCAGCCGGCACTGGAACCGTCACCGGCGGAGCCCTGCAGCGAATGGTCCCCGCGTACACCGCCGAGCTGCTCGAGTTCACGCCCAACGGAGGAGTGCCGCTCGACGCGGGCTACCAGGACGCCGGAACAGGAGGCGGGGCAGGGGACGGCGGAACCGGCGGTGGCGCGGGCGGCGGAACTGGCGGCGGAACTGGCGGCGGAACTGGCGGCGGAACTGGCGGCGGAACTGGCGGAACTGGCGGAACTGGCGGAACTGGCGGAACTGGCGGAACTGGCGGAACTGGCGGAACTGGCGGAACTGGCGGAACTGGCGGAACT
>JAGSPQ010000826.1 GCA_018262385.1 Myxococcaceae bacterium
ACCGGAGCGTCGACGGCCGGCGGCGGGGAATCGGTGAGGGCGAACGCCGCGAGGCCGGCGACCGAGGCCACCGCTGCGCCGGCGGCGACGATCACCTTTCGCCGCTGCTTCGCCACGCCCACCGGGCAGTCGCGGGTCAACACCGTCCCGTCGGCGCGCTGGTAGAAGCGGACACACAGCTGTCCCTCTTTCTCGCGGATCAGCTCGCGCGCCTCTTCGGTGGTCATCTCCGAGAGGTTGAAGACGTTGAGCTGACAGTCCGCACAGAATCGCGAGCGCGCATCACCGCTCATCTTTTCCCAGTCACGGTGACACGGCTTCGCCACCCGAATGACGCCCAGCTCGACAGGGTTCGCGGCCATCGCGCGCGAGTGTAGCCGACCCCTCGATCAACGCGCTCGCAGCGGTGGGACGCCGCTCAGAAGCAGATGCCGGTGCCGTTCGGCTGCGGGTGACAGGTCATCTGCAGGCTGCACTTGCCCCCCTCGAAGGTCCCGGCCGTGATGCACAGGTTGTAGTTTCCCGGGCCGACGGCCGGGGTGCAGACCAACGCGCCGGGGCCGACGGCCGGGTTGGCGTCATCGCAGTCGTTCCCCAGCAGCGACTTGCCCGCCGTTCCCAGGCAGCCCGCGGCCGCCGCCCCCGCGCCGAACCCGTCGCGGTCGGCGTCGGTGAAGAGCGGCACGGTCACGTCCTCGTCGATGACCCCATCGCAGTCGTCGTCGCGGCCGTTGCAGAGTTCCGGCTGGTTGGGGTTGATCGCGCCCACGGCGTCGTTGCAGTCGCGCTCACAGGCGGTTCCGTTGCAGCAGAGGTGGTCGATGAAGCCGTCCTGGTCCACGTCCCTCGTGCCCAGGGTGCTGGGGTTGCAGTCCTCATCATGGCCGGTGAGGTCACACACCTCGGTGTTGCCGGGGAAGCGGGCCGCGTCGGAGTCGTCGCATTCGACGGAGCTGTCGAAGCCGTCTCCATCGGCGTCGACCAGGACCCCCAGACACCGCTGGGCCGCCTCGTCGCACAGCTGGCCCACGCTGCACGGGTTGAGCGGCAAGGCCGGCCTGCAGCCCCGCGCGTCCGCTCGAACGTTGCCGGGCTCACAGCGCTCGACGCCGTCGCAGTAGATCTGATTCGCGCAGTCCTGGTCCCTGGCGCAGATGGTCAGACACGTTCCGGCGTCCGCGCCGCGCGGGCCGCAGACGGGCACGCACGCCCGCGCCGCGTTGCTGCACACGGTTCCACCGACACAGGGCTCCGAGAGCGCCCGGAGGCACCCGCGCGCATCGGAATCGGGGTTGAAGGGCGCGCAGAAGCCGACCCCGTTGCAGTAGTTGGTCGACAGGCACTCGGTGTCGCTCGTGCACTTGCCCGCGCCAGCGTCGGGGAGGGTTCCACCTCCGCCGCAGTCACACGCCCCGGCGCCGCCGAGGAAGGGAGCGACGAAGAGCACGAAGGGCAGCAGGCGGGTGGGGTTCAAGAGCGCTCCTCGACGGGTGCATTTTCTGACAGTGCACTTGAGCATACCCGGTCTGCGGGCCGCTCTTTTCAATGCAGCGGCAGCACTTCCCACTGCTTCGGCTTGTCGTACTGGGGAGGAATCGTGCCGATCGCCCACCCCGGGTAGGTGACCTCGACGAACAGGTACTTCACCCGGCCGTGGGCGAACGAGGTGCCGGTGCCGGGCAGGGCGACTCCCAGCGCGGCGTGGGCGAGGCTGCGCGAGTAGAGCATCGCCGTCTTCACCCCGAGGTCCTGGAGCATCATCGCCGCCAGCAGCGCCTTCGAGTCGCAGTCGCCCGAGCCGTCGGCGACCACGATCTCCGGCGGCAGCAGCTCGAACCAGGTCTCGGTCGGCAGCCGGTACTTGATGTTCTGCACGAAGGTCACCACCAGCTCGGTGAGCGCGCGGGTGTCGAGCGAGGCGCGCACCTGCTCCTGGCGGAACAGCTCGGTCAGCGGCGCCACGTTCGCCGCGCTCGCGGTGGCGGTCTCGTTGAAGACGCAGGTCCACGGCTGGGGCTGGCAGCCCGGCGGCGGAGTCCAGGTGAACGGCCCGCTGCCGGTCGAGTGGTAGGAGAAGCGCCTGGCGAGGTTCTCGTGCCCGGTGTCGACCTCGCCGTGCAGCTCGGAGGACAGGCCGTAGCCCAGGCCGTACCGCTGCCGGTAGCGCCAGCGGTAGCCGCGGTCGCTCTCGCTCGCCGGCTCGGAGGTGGGTAGGTGCACCGCGCCCAGCACCACGTCGGGGGCCGCCACCGCGCCGATCGGATCCCACCCCTGGCTCTCGCCCCCGGCGACCATCAGCAGGCTGCCGAGGCAGCAGCAGAGGGTCGTGCTGCCGAGCAGCAGGCCGACCACCAGGAAGCACCCTCGCTTCTTCGACGCGACTGGCCGGACGGGCGCGGGCGCCGGCGCCGGTTGCCCGACCCATCTCACGTAGAGGGCACCATCGTCCCTGCCGGCAGCTGTGGAAAGGGCACCAGCCCGGCCAGCAGCGCCTCGAGCCCCGGCGCCGCCAGCAGCGCAAGCACGATCAGGATCGCCCCCAGCACCAGCGCCGGCGCGACCTTCCCCTCGCCGACCGCGGCGACCTCGTCGATCCCGGGGGTGAGGCGATTGAACAGCCAGACGCCGAGGAACAGCAGGCCGGTGCCGAGCCCGAGCGCCAGCCCGACGTGGAGCACGCCGTGGCCGAGGACCTTCAGCAGCGCGAGCGCGGTCGGCTTCCCGGCGTGCATGGTGAGGTCGATGGTGTCGTAGGTCGCCAGCAGCGAGTTGCGGGCCAGCATCGCCAGCGACAGCAGCGCGCTGGCGTGGAGGACGCCGGCGGCGACGTTGTCCCCGAGGGCCTGGGCGGACTTCAGCAGCCGCGAGAGCACCGCGTAGGCGAGCACCACCCCCAGGCCGCCGAGGAAGATGCCGAGCATCAGCTTCACCGCTCCGACCAGAATCAGGCTGAGGTTCACGCGCGCCAGCCTAGCCCGCTCAGGCAGTTGCGCAGCACGCCTCGACGGCGAGCCAGGCTCAGAAGAAGGTGACGCCCGCCTCGCGCAGCAGCCGCACCAGCAACGTCATCGGCAGCCCCTGAATGCCGGTGCGG
>JAGSPQ010000827.1 GCA_018262385.1 Myxococcaceae bacterium
GTCGGGATCTTCGTGATGTACAGCAACCGGGTCACCGCCGAGGACAACGTGCTCGCCGGCGCGCACGGCCCGGCCGGGATCGGCATCGGCTTCAAGGAGTCCGACTCGGCGGTGCTGACCCGCAACGACATCGTCGCCAACACCGCCGGGGTGGCCTTCGACATGACCCCCTACTCGCTCACCGCCACCGTCGAGCTGCACGACAACGTCTTCGCGCTCAACACCGTCGCGCTGCGGCTCCACCACTCGCAGGAGCGGGTCCGCTTCATCCACAACGACTTCAAAGACAACGACCTGGTGGCCGAGGTGGCCGGCGGCGGCGACGCGACCCGGGTCACCTTCGAGCGCAACAGCTGGGACGACTACGCCGGCTACGACCTCGATCACGACGGCGTGGGCGACGTGCCGTTCGTGGTCAAGCTGCTCTCGAGCGACCTGGCCAGCGCCCGGCCGCAGCTGCGCTACTTCCACGGCACCGCCTCGCTGGCGCTCTACGACGCGATCGCCCACGCGATGCCGTTCTTCGGCTCGAAGAAGCTGCTCGAAGACCTTCACCCGTCGATGAAGCCCCACCGCGAGGTAGCCCGATGATCTCGATCCAGAACGTCACCAAGAAGTTCGATCGGCTGCTCGCGCTCGACGCGGTCTCGCTGCAGTTCGCGCCGGGCGAACGGGTGGCGCTGGTGGGCACCAACGGCTCGGGCAAGACCACCCTGCTGCGCGCGCTGCTGGGCCTGCTGCGGGTGGAAGGAAAGATCGAGGTCTTCGGCGCCGACGTGGCGAAGTCGCCCGAGGTGGCGCTGCGCTCGCTGGCCTACATGCCCCAGGTCTCGCCCCCGCTGGAAGCGCCGGTCGCCGAGCTGGTGCGGGCCTTCTGCGCGCTGCGCAGCCGCGATGAGCAGCAGGTGGCCCGGCGGGCGAGCAAGCTCGGCCTCGACCTCGCGGCGATTCGCAGCACCCGGGTGCGCGATCTGTCGGGCGGAATGAAGCAGAAGCTGCTCGGCGCGATGGCGCTCGCCGCCGAGGCGCCGGTGCTGGTCTGCGACGAGCCGACCGCCAACCTCGACGCGGTCGCCCGCGAGGCCTTCTTCGAAGAGGTCAACGCCCGGCCGAAGACCTCGATCCTGGTGCTCTGCTCCCACCGCGCCGACGAGGTCGAGCACCTGGTGGACCGGGTGATCGAGCTCAAAGAGGGCCGGATCCTGAGCGACGAGCCGCTGGCCCGTTCGGGCGCCAACGTGGTCAACGCCCTCGACCACCCGCTGACCGCCGCCCGCTGGTCGCGGGGAGGAGAGCCCCGATGACCGCCCGCGCGCTGGCGCTGGGGGTCGGCCTCGCCCTGCTGGCCGGCTGCGATCCGGGCCCGGCCAAAGCGGCCGAGCCGGCGTGGAGCAAGCAGGCCTGCACCCACTGCATGATGCTGCTGTCCGACAAGCGCTTCGCCGCGCAGGCGACGCTGGCCACCGGCGAGCGCCACTACTTCGACGACGTCGGCTGCCTGGTCAGCTGGCTCGAGCGCGACGGCGCCGGCGCCAAAGGGGCCTGGGTCCGCACCCCGACCGCCGACGGCTGGATCCCGGCCGAGGCGGCGCGCTTCGCCCCGGGCGCGATCACCCCGATGGACTTCGGCTTCGCTCCTGCCGCTTCCGGAATCACCTTCACCGAGCTGAAGCAGCAGCTGAAAGATCGCAGCCCGACGCGCGGAGGCGCCCGATGACCCCTTCTCCCACTCTCGTCTGGGCCCGCCTCGAGCTGGCCGAGTCGCTGCGCTCGAAGTGGGTGGCCTTCGCCGTCACCCTCTACGTGCTGATGGCCGCCACCTTCGTCTGGCTGGGGCTGCGCGAGTCGTCGGTGCTCGGCTTCACCGGGCTGACCCGGGTGCTGCTCAACGTCTCCAACGCGGTGCTGCTCGTCTTCCCGCTGGTGGTGCTGACCGGCACCCACGGCGCGGTGGTGCGGGCGAAGACGTCGGGCTTCTTCGAGCTGATGCTCACCCAGCCGACCAAGCGGTCCGAGTGGTTCGCCGGCCTGCTGCTGTCGCGGCTGCTGGTGCTGATCGGCCCCCTGGCGGTGCTGCTGCTGGGCATGGGGCTGGCGGCGCAGCTGCTGGGCACCGAGCCGGGGCTGCTGAAGGTGGCGGCCCGCTCGCTGGCGGTGGTGGTGGCGCTGATCTTCAGCTTCGTCGGGATGGGGCTGTGGGTGTCGTCCCGCGCGCGCACCACCGAGCGGGCGATGGTCTGGGCGCTGGGGATCTGGGCGCTGACCGCGGCGCTGCACGACGTGCTGCTGATCGCCACCCTGCTGCGCACCTCGCTGCCGGCCGAGGCGGTGTTCTTCCTCGCCGCGCTCAATCCGTCGGAAGCGGCGCGGATCGGCCTGCTCTCCAGCGTCGATCCCGAGCTGTCGGTGCTGGGGCCGGTGGGCTTCTGGCTGGCGAACTCGCTGGGCCCGGCGCGGACGCTGGCGATCGCGGTCGGCTGGCCGTTGCTGTTGGGGGCGTTCGCCACGTGGCGCGCGAAACGAAACCTCGAGACCCGGGATCTGGTGGCCTGAAATGAAACTCCATGTCGATCGCTTCTATGAATTTCTGGCCCGGCCGCTGTTCAAGAGCGGGCGGCTGGTGCTGATCGCGCTCACCGTGCCGCTGGCGCTGGCCTTCACCCAGCCGATCTGGCGAATCTCGATGGAGGCGCCGCAGTACCGCAACGGCCTCTACCTCGACATCTACACCTACAAGATCGAGGGCGGGAACAACGGCCAGCACCTCACCGAGATCAACCTGCTCAACCACTACATCGGGATGCACAAGCTCGACCGCGCCGCGATGTCGGATCTCGACTGGCTGCCGTTCGCCCTCGGGGCCCTGGCGATCCTCGCGCTGCGGGTGGCGGCGATCGGCAACGTCCGCGCGCTGATCGACCTGGTGGTGCTCTCGCTGTACGTGAGCGGCTTCGCCTTCGCCCGCTTCGTCTTCATGCTCCACAAGTTCGGCCACGAGCTGGATCCCGCGGCGCCGATGAAGACCGCGCCGTTCACCCCGGCGATCTTCGGCAGCAAGCAGGTCGCCAACTTCATGACCCACAGCTT
>JAGSPQ010000828.1 GCA_018262385.1 Myxococcaceae bacterium
CGGTCGAGGCCGAGCGCGTCGACCAGCTCGCCGATCAGCCGCGCGTGGTGCTCGAGGGTGTGCACGCCCGGATCGATCGGCTTGTCCGACAGCCCGAGCCCGAGCAGATCCGGCATCACGAGGCGCAGGGGGACTCCGGCGAGCGCGGTGGCGACCTTGCGCCACAGAAAGCCCCACGAGGGGTTGCCGTGCAGCATCAGCACCGGCAGCCCTTGTCCCTGCTCCATCACGTGCAGCGCGTGACCGCCAACCCGGACCTGGTAGCGGGTGAAGGGCACCATCCGTTCGAGCCAATCGGGAAGCTGCGGCGCAGGGAGCCGGTCCATCCCCTCAGCCTACGCGCTAAGAGAGCGGCCGTTGCCTGCCGAAACTTCGACCCGCTGGGGGACCGCGCTGCTCGTGCTGATCGCGGCGGGCGCGTGGGTGCTGCGGGCCTCGGTGTTCTTCCGGGTCGACGGCGTGCTCGGGTGGCCGGTGGACTACGACGAAGGCGTCTACGTCGCGGCCTCGGCGCTGACCTGGCGCGGCGTCTTGCCCTACCGCGACTTCGTCTTCGTTCATCCGCCCGGGGTGCCGCTGCTGCTGGGGCTGTTCACCGCCTGGCCGCTGCCGCCCTCGCAGATGCTGGCCGGGATCCGGATCGCGATGACCCTGGTCGGAGCGCTCAACGTGCTGCTGCTCGGGCTGCTGGTGCGCCGTCACGCCGGGATCGTGGGCGCGGTGATCGCCGCGGTGCTCTACGCCAGCTACCCCGAGGCGGTGTACGCCGAGCGGGGCGCGTTCCTCGAGCCGCTGCTGAACCTCGCCTGCCTCGCCTTCGTCGCGAGCTGGACCGCGGATCGCCCGCGGCTGCGACTGGCCGCCCTCGCCGGTGGGTGGATGCTGATCATCAAGTCCTGGGGCGTGCTGTGGCTGGTGGGCGCGATCGCCGGCGCCCGCAGCCGCTCGGACGCGCTGCGGTTGCTCGGGCTGAGCGCCGCGGTGGCCGCGGTGGTGCTGCTGCCGTTCCTGTTCCTCGGCGGGCTGATCGACCAGGCGCTGCTGTTTCACCTCGGCCGTCCTCCGGATGGGACGCCGGATCGCTGGCCGCGGCTGCTGGTGATGTTCTTCGAGAGCAACCGGGTCACCGCGGCGGTCACCCTCGCCGGGCTGCTCGGCCTGCTCGTCCACCGCCAGCGGCCGATCGCGCGGATGGCCGCCCTGGTGCTCGGGCTGGTGATCGCGGCGTTCCTCGCCTCGAGCGCGTGGTGGAGCCAGTACGACGCGCACCTCGCGCTCGCCCAGGCGCTGGTGGCGGGGATTGGCTGCGGGCTGCTGTGGGAGAGGACGCAGCTGAGGTCGGTCTATGCGGTGGCGGTGGCGCTGCTGCTGGCGATTCCCGGAACGCGCGCCGTCATCGGCCGGCGCCACGACCGCGATCCCGCTCAGTCGATCCGCGCTGCCGCGGTGCGGGAGGCGCCGCCGGCCCCGACTGCCTGCGCGTTCGAGGCCTTCGACCTGCTGCTGGGCGACCGGCTGCCGAGCGGGCCGGTGGACCCCTACGGCCAGATGCTGCTCGACGCCACCCGCGACGGAGCCCGGTATCCCTCGGCGACCGAGGCGTTCCAGTCCGAGGCGTCCCAGCGGACCCTGCGCACCCAGCTCGCCGGCTGTGGCCTGGTGGTGGTCGGCTGGCGCGGCGACTGGCAGATGAACGTGCGGACCCGGTCGGAGTTCGACGGGAATTTCTCTCTCGTGCGCGATTCGGTCTTCCTGCGTAAGTAGCTGCATCAAAGCCCCACATCGGCTTTCTTCCCTTCGTGGACTCGCTCGTCTTCCCCAGCGCCGACGCCCTGCACATCGCCCTCAAGTCCGGGCTGGTGCCGCCGGAGGTCCAGCGCACCGAGGCGAGGTTCACCCAGCTCGAAGACGGCTCGATCGAGGTCCAGCCCTCAGTGGCGGTGCCGGCGGCGAAGAAGAAGGCGCTCAAGGAAGCGGGGGTGCTCGAGCGGACCTCCTCGTCGGGCCTGGCCCGCGTCTCCTGCTGGGCCGCCGCCATTCCCGCCCACCGCACCGACGAGCCGGGCTCGACTCCGGCGCGGGTGCTGTTCACCGTGCCGAGCTCGGACGCGATGCTGGCGCTGTGCGGCGAGCTGCTGCGGCTGGGCTGTGACCGGCAGGAGTTCCGGATCGTCCGCGGCACCGAGGGGATCGTCTCGCTGATCCGCGTCAACCAGCCGCCCTGGTTCGTGCTCAGCCGCGCGCTGGATCGCCTCGATGGGCTGCGCGCCTGGGTGCCGACGCCGCCCGGCCAGGACTCGGTGTGGACCGAGCTGGGCTTCGCGCACCCGCTGGTTCCCACCCTCGAGCTTCCCAGTGCGGGGATGCTGCTGGTGCCGGGCACCGGCGATTGGCAGCTGGTCGCCGACGGCGAGTGGACCGACGTCGATCGGCTGGTCGAGCCGGCGCGGCTGCCCGGCCTGTCGCCGCTGCCCGGAGCGCAGACGCCCCCGCGCCTGCCGGTGACGCTGAAGCTGGCGCGCGCCGCCCGCCACGAGCCGGCCTCGCTGTGGATCGTGAAGAACGGCCTGCCGGCGGTCGAGGCGCTGGTGCGCGCGACGCCGGAGGCCGCGCTCGACGGGCTGCTGTTCGCGGTCTCGAACGACACCGTCGCGCTGCGCACCCGGCCGGGCCGCGAGTCGGGCTCGGCCGCGCTGCCGGGAGATCCGTACTCGCGCCTGTTCGAGCTGCCCAACCTCTTTGCTCCGCTGGGGCTGACGATCGAGCCGCCGCTGCGCCGCGATCGCCTGCGCACCTGGCTGGCCAGCGATCCCGACGTGCTCAGCTGGCTCGAGCCGACCGGGGCGGGCGGCTTTGCGCGGGTCACGCTTCCCGAGAGCGCGTTTCGCCCGCTGGCCGAGTGGGTCGACTACGTGATCGAGGGCGGCGAGCAGGTGCTCGAGCCGTGGATTCGATCGGCGAGCTTCGAGTTCGAGGCGTTCCGCGCGATGGAGGTTTCGGTTCCCGGGCCGCGCCGCGCCGCCGACGAGAGCGAGGAGGGGCCCACCCCGGGTGGACGCACCCGGCGGACCCGGCCCGAGTCGA
>JAGSPQ010000829.1 GCA_018262385.1 Myxococcaceae bacterium
CTTCGGTGCCGCCTCGACCAGGTCTTTGGTCTCCTTCAAGCCCAGGCCGGTGATCTCGCGCACCACCTTGATCACCGAGATCTTGTTCGCACCCACCTCGCGCAGCTCGACCGAGTAGCCCGGGCCGGCGAGCGCGGCCGAAGCGAGCAGCAGCGCGCCCAGCCCAGCGAGCGATCGGATCGTCAAGGCAGCGCCCCCGGCGCGTCGAACGACCGGTGCAGCGCCTCGGCGAACGCCTCGTCCGTCCACGGGCGAAACAGCTGGGCCGAGGCGTTGAGCAGGATCCCGGCGAGGAACTCGGTGGTGTTGTCCGCCGGCGACAGCAGCACCACCTTGAAGTCGGGGTGCTCCGCCTGCATCGCCGCGATCTTCAGCTTCGCTTCGTCGGTGAGGCTGCCGCTGTCGACCACCAGCGCGTGCGGAGCCGGCGCCTCGGCCAGCGCGGCGATCACGTCCGGGCGGACCAGCGGGGTGAGCTTGCGCTGGTCGAGCAGCCGCGCCACCCGCACCCGGTCTTTGGGATCCGAGTCGACCACCACCACCCGGCTGATCACCCCGGGGGCCTCGCCGCGCGAGAGCCGATCGCGCAGCGCGTTGCGGGCCAGCCGGCGGAGGATCAGCTGCTCGATCAGCGCGGCGAGCTCGGCGGTGTCGAACGGCTTGGTGATGTACGCGTCGGCGCCGAGGCGCTGCATCTCTTTGGCCGATTCCCGGGACGAGTAGCCGGTCATCATCACCAGCACCGTGTCGTCGCTGCGGGCCCGCACCGCGCGGGCGACGTCGAGGCCGCTCTTGCCGGGCAGGTTCTTGTCGGTCACCACCGCGTCAAACGAGGCGCTCTCGATCATCAGCTGCGCCTCTTCGGCCGAGGCGGCCGAGACCACGTGGTAGCCGCAGCCCTGCATGCCCCGCTTGAGGATGGTGCGGATCGCGACGTCGTCCTCGACCAGCAGGATCCGGCGGGCGGCCGGCTCGTCCGCCGGCTTGTCCTCGGCCGGCCGGGGCCCGAGCGAAATCCGCAGCTCGGTCTTCGCCCACCCCAGCCGCGCGGGATCATGGGCGTCGACGAGCACCACCTCGCCCCCCACCGACTCCATCATCCGCCGGGCGATCGACAGGCCCAGCCCGCTGCCCTTGTCGCGCTTGGTGGTGAAGCGCGGCTCGAACACCTTCTCGGCGGCGCCGGGCTCGATGCCCGAACCTTCGTCGCTCACCCGCACGTCGACCCGCCCGTTCCCCCTCGCTCCCGGCAGCACCCGCACCCAGATCCGGCCGGTGTTGCCCGTCTGCTCGAGCGCATCGAGCGAGTTGATCAGCACGTTGATCAGCGCGTGGAGCAGCGAGCTCGGAGTGCCGTAGCCGAACAGCGGCTCGGGCGGCGGCTGACTGACGAACTGTTTGCCCAACGGCTGCAGCCGCAGCATGCACAGGTCGATCGCCTGCGCGACCACCGGGCCGACGTCGAACCGGGTCGGCGGGTCCTGATCGGGCGACAGCAGCAGCTGGTAGGAAGCGAGCAGTTCCTCGAGCCGCTTCACCTGGCCCAACACCATCGGCCACTCGGCCTGGGAGGTCAGCTCTTCGCCCATCACCTTCTGCACCAGCTGCAGGCCCAGCTTGATCCCCATCAGCGGATGGCGAATCTCGTGGATCAGGCCAGCGGCGAGCAGGTCGGTGGTGTCGTTGGCCATGGGCGCGTGCAGCCTAGAGCGCTTCGGCCAACTCCTGAACGACTGCGTTCACGGTTCGATTGGAGGTCACACACTGTCGCCGGGCCTTCGAGTAGAGCGGCTCGCGCTCCTTCAACCGCCGCTTGAGCTCGCTCATCGCGTGGGGGCGGTTCTGCATCGGCCGCAGGTCTCCCTGCTTGACCACCCGGGTCCAGTGCTCCTCGGGGGTGGCCTTGAGCCAGACGGTCTCGGTGCGGGCCAGCAGCAGGCCGAACGCCTGGGGCGAGGTGACCAGCCCGCCGCCGGTGGCCAGCACCCCGCGCGGATGCGCCTCGAGGAAGCGGACCAGGGCGTTGAGCTCGAGCTGGCGGAAGTAGTCCTCCCCGTGAATGGCGAACAGCTCGGGCAGCCGCATTCCTGCCTCGGCCTCGACGAGCTGATCGAGCTCGAAGAAGCCCACCCCCAGCCGATCGGCGAGCGCCTTGCCGATGCTGCTCTTGCCGGCCCCGCGCAGACCGAGCAGGGCGATCACTCCCCGGGTGGTGTCGTCGACGGTCGGCTCGAAGAAGTGGCGCAGCGGCAGCTTCAGCGCCTTCGCCACCTGGTCGAGGTTGAGCAACGAGATGTTCGCCCTGCCCGCCTCGAGCTCGCCGAGGAACCGCTCGGACAGGCTGGACGCCTTCGCCAGCTCCTTCAGCGTCTGCTGCTGCGCCTGGCGGCGCGCCCGCACCCTTCGTCCCACTTCCTGCAGCAAGGGCTCCAGACTCATCGCGGGCGCGCACTATAGTGCGTCTTTTCGTGGCATGCACGCACTATGTTGCTTGCCTGTCGCGCCCGGCTTATGCGAGATCTTAGAAATGGCTCACGACAACGTGGTTGAGACGCTTCCGTCCTTCGAGACCGACCCGTCGCAGTACAAGCACTGGAAGCTGCAGTTCGAGGGCGAGGTGGCGCGGCTGTCGATGGACGTCGACGAGAACGCCGGGCTGCGCGCCGACGACTACGTGCTCAAGCTCAACAGCTACGACCTGGGCGTGGACGTGGAGCTGGCGGACGCGGTGCAGCGGATCCGCTTCGAGCACCCCGAGGTCCGGGTGGTGGTGGTCACCTCGCTCAAAGAGAAGATCTTCTGCGCTGGCGCGAACATCTTCATGCTCGGCAGCAGCAGCCACCCGTGGAAGGTCAACTTCTGCAAGTTCACCAACGAGACCCGCCTCTACCTCGAGGACGCCTCGGCGCACTCGGGCCTGAAGACGATCGCGGCGCTCAACGGCACCGCGTCCGGCGGGGGCTACGAGCTGGCGCTGGCGTGCGACGAGATCCTGCTGATCGACGACGGCAACTCGGCGGTCTCGCTGCCCGAGGTCCCGCTTTTGGGCGTGCTGCCCGGCACCGGCGGGCTGACCCGGGT
>JAGSPQ010000830.1 GCA_018262385.1 Myxococcaceae bacterium
CGCGGCCGGTCGCGCGGCCGGTGCGGGGCAGCCTCGACGAGCGGGCGGTGACCCAGGACTCGGTGGGGGTGCTGGTTCGCTTCCTCGGGGTGTCGAAGCCCCAGGCCCAGGCGGGCCTCGACGCGGTGGCCCGGCAGCAGCGGCTCTCGGGGGGGCTGCGGATTGGTTTTCTGAAGACCCAGGCCAGCTCGCTGGCGGCGATCTACGTCGTCGGCGCCGGGCCGCTGACGGTGGGCCGGCTGAAGGAGCTCGCCGCGGCCTGCTCGCAGCTCGAAGGGGTGAAGGGGGCCTACGCGTTTGTCCACCCCGGCCCGCGCAACGAAGCGCTGGAAGTCGAGGCGTACTGGACCTTCGAGGGCGGAAAGCAGGTCGCCGAGAAGCGGCTCGCCTTTCGCGATGACGACGACTACCTGCAGTGGGCGCGCAAGCGGCTCACCGCTGCCGAGCTCGAAGCGAAGAAGTGGTCGGGCTGGCCGCTGTCCGAGCTGACCGTCACCCTCGGCCTTCCGGGCCGCGACTTTCTCGAGCGCCCGCTGGGCCTGCTGCCGCTGGCGGCGGCGGGCTTTCCGCGCGACGTGGGCGAGAACCTGGTGCTGACGGTGGTCTACCTGCCGGACGCGACGCTGCTGGAGATCCGCCAGCTGGCCGAGAAGCAGCGCGCCTCGCTGTCGAAGGTGGTGCAGGACGCGCTGGTCGCCACCGACCGCGAGCAGAAGCTCGGGGCGCAGGTGCCGACCTCCGGCCGCGCGCCGTGGGACGAGGAGATGCCGCACGCCGACAAGTCCCCGCCCCGCGAGCTCGAGCTGTTCCTGACCCGGGCGATCTTCGACAAGCTCGACGCTCGCGCGGACGACGAGACGGCGAGCCTGTCGAAGCTGGTCGAGTACGCCTGGCGGCAGGCCCACCCGTTCGGCGACGCGAAGAAGCCGTGACCGCCTCGCTCGCCGCAGCGCTGGTGGCGGCGAAGGAGCCGCTGAAGCTGATCTCGCGCACCCTGCCCGCGCCGTCAGCCGGAGAGGTGACGCTGAAGCTCGAGGCCTGCGCGCTCGGGCTGTCGGACTGGGACGTCGCGATGCTCGACGGGCTGCCCCGGCTGCCGGTGGTGCTCGGCGCAGAAGCGGTGGGCCGGGTGACCGCCTGCGGGCCGGGCGTCGCGCTCGCAGTCGGGCAGCGGGTGGCGCTCACTCCCCTCGCCTCGACCTGCGGAGCGTGCGCGCTGTGCGAGCGCGGCCTCGAGCAGTACTGCGCGAAGATCCAGGTGCACGGCTTCGGGCGCGACGGCGCGCTCACCACCGCGGGGAACTTCCTCGCTCAGCACCTGCTGCCGATCGACGACGGGCTCGACGCGGCGGCGCTGTGCGCGGTGCTCACCTCAGCCTGGAGCGCGCTGGGCGGGATGCAGGCGGCGGCGATCGGCAACGGCCAGACGATCGCGGTGTTCGGCGTCGGCGGAGTCGGCGCGCAGGTGATCCAGGTCGCCCGGATGCGCGGCGCCCGGGTGATCGCGGTCGAGCCGGAAGCGGATCGCCGCGCCCTGGCGCTGCAGCTGGGCGCCGAGCGCGCGCTGGCCCCTGCCGACGCGCCGAGCCTCAAACACTCGGTGCACGCGGCGCTGGTCTGCACTCCCTCGACCCAGGCGATCGTGCAGGCGCAGCGGGCGCTGCTGCCGGCGGGGAACCTGGTGCTGCTCGGCGGCGGCCCGGCGACCCGGTTCGATCTGCCGCTGTTCGACGTGGTCGCCCGGGGGATCTCGATTCGCGGCAGCTTCCTCGGCAGCCGCTCCGAGCTGCTCGAGGTGCTGGAGTGGGTTCGCGCCGGCAAGCTTCAGGCGCCGTTCGTCCGGGCGCCGCTGGCCGACGCACCCGAGCGACTCTATGGGTTGCGCGATCTTGGCTTCCTCGGGCGGCTGATCTTCGACCTGTGAACTCCCGTGAACAGGCGCGCGCGGATTTGTCTCCCGCTACACTGCCGAGATGTTCCGACTCATTAGTTTGTCTTTGCTGCTGGTCGCCCCCTCGGCCCTGGCGCACGCCCGGCTGAAGTCGCCGGTGCCGCGCAACAACAGCGACCTGCTCAAGGACCCGAACGGGCCGTGCGGCCTGGTCCCCCGCACCACCCTGAACACCCTCTACACCCCCGGGCAGCTGATCCCGGTGACGTTCGAGGAGACGGTGAACCACAACGGCTGCTTCACCTTCGCGCTGTCGCAGGCGAACGACACCAACTTCATGATGCTGAAGGTGGTGGCGCACAGCACGGTGGGCGCCACGCCGCGGCAGTACGCGACCAACGTGCAGCTGCCGGCCGGGGTGAGCTGCCAGAACTGCACCCTCCAGCAGGTCCAGTACATGATCGCCAACTACGACGGCGGGGTGTGTCCTCCCGCGAATCCTCCGGCGGGCTCGCGCTACTACTCGTGCGCGGACATCCGGATCGCGGCCGCGGTGGTGGATGCCGGCGCGGGCGGTGGGGCGGGCGGCGGCGGGGCGGGCGGTGGCGCGGGTGGCGGAGCGGCGGGGGGCGCCGGAGGTGGCACGGCCGGCGGTACCGCCGGGGGGGGAGGTGGCGGGGACGATGGCGGCGCCGGTGGCGGCGCGGCAAATCCGGACGCCGGCTCGACCGGAGGTGGCGCGGGAGGAGCAGGCGGAACCGGAGGAACGGGCGCGACCGGCGGCGAGAGCGGTGGAGTGATCCACGGCGACGCCCCGGGCGCGGGCTGCTCGGCGATGCCGATCGGCGGGCTCGCGGCGCTGGTGCTGGCGGTGGCGCTGCGCCGGCGCCAGCGGCGCTGATCCGGTTGGCGTGAGCCCAGCGGCGCTCAGTCGTGAACGAAGTACTGCGGAGTGTGCCGGCCGAAGCCCTGCCGCACGCTGCCGTTGTTGAAGTTGGTCCCGCCGGCCTGGGCGATCCGCGGACCGCCGGCCCCCAGCTCTCCGGGACGAACGATCGCGATGTGCCCGTGCGGACCGTTCTGGTTGCGCCAGCTGGCCGCCACCGCGTGACCCTGGTTCGCCATCCGCTGCGCTTCCGCCGCCGGGACCTCCCGCCAACCGTTCGCCCGCCCCTGGGTGCGTCCCGCGGAGGCCGGGGTGAAGGAGTCGGTCGTCGGGTGGCCGGGGGTCCGGGTCGGTTGCTTCGTCCGACCCGAGCGGGCCGTGGCGGCGCGGTCAAGCTGACTGGTGGAAGAGAGCGACGGGGGCGGCTTGAGGGGGAGCGGCTTGCGAGCGGCGACCTGCATGGGAATCCTCCGGGAAAGTGCGTCTGTCTGGAGGACGAAGGGAGGCTGGAAAGTGTGCGGGGCGGTC
>JAGSPQ010000831.1 GCA_018262385.1 Myxococcaceae bacterium
ACCGGTCCCGCCGCTGCCTCCGCCGGAGCCGCCGCTGCCTCCGCCGGAGCCGCCGCCTGCCCCGCCCGCCGCTCCTCCGCCCGCGCCACCCGCTGAGCCACCGCCGGTTCCACCGCCCGCGCCGCCTCCGGTGCCTCCGTCGGTGACCGAAGCGCCGGTGCACGCGGTGGTGGTCCGCCCCGCCGCCCAGGTCTGCAGCGCGGTGTAGGGCGGCAGCGGGGCCAGGGTCGCATCGAGCAGCCCCCAGCCCGAGCCCGGGTCATAGGGGAAATGGTAGTAGTAGGTCCGCCGCCAGTTGCGCCACGGATCGTTGGTGCTCAAAGCAAAAGTGCCGGCGCACACCTCTTCCTGCTTCGAGTAGAGCCCGACGATCCGGGTCGCGACGTCGGTGAGCGACGTGCCCCCTTGCGGCGGGTGCTCCCAGCCGGTCTCGGTGAGCCAGAACTCCTTGTTCGCTCCGCCGTGGGTGTCGATCACGTGGCGGATCGAGTCGTGGGTCAGCAGGGTGCCGACGCTCTCGCCGTCGAGCAGCGCCTTCATCACTCCGTCCGGGTCGGCCTTGTAGGTGTGCTGGGTGATGACGTCGATCTGCGAGCCGACCTGGTCGAGCAGCTGTCCGAGGTCGAGCTCCCAGCCGTTGCGGATGCAGCTGCCGGCGATGCAGGTGCCCTTGTTGCCGTTCCAGTTCGAGGAGGCGGTGAGCCCGGCCAGCTCGGGTCCACAGATCTTCGCCTGGGGATCCGCGGCCCGGATCGCCGCCGCCGCGGGGAGGAAGATGTCGTCGACGAACTGCTGCAGTGTGCCGTCGAAGAAGGTGCGCAGGTTGGGCTCGTTCCAGATTCCCCAGCACTCGACCTTCCCCTTGTAGCGGGTCACCACCGCGGTCACCGCCGCCGCCCACTTCGTCTTGTCCGCCGGGCGCTTGTTGTCGCAGTTGAGCGCGTTGTCCGGCGAGTGCGGCACGCAGCTCGGCGAGATCCCCGCCCACTGCGGCGAGTAGGCGACGGTGGCGTAGATGTTCAGCCCTTCCACCCGCGCGGCGTCGACGATCGGATCCAGGTACGCCCAGGTGAAGCCGCTGGCGGTGGGCTGGAAGTCGAACCAGTTGAAGTCCATTCGCACCGACGCCGCGCCGAGCGCCTTGATCGACGCGCTGTCGGCGGGGGAGGGCAGGTGCCCGTTGACGGCCACGGTCGGCGCAGCGAGCGCCAGCGAGGGGAGGATCAGGAGAACAGCGAGGGTTCTGGCCACGGCACCGACCTGCTTTCCCCTTTGACGACGGGCCTTGGTAGCAGGCCGGCGCCCCTGTGCACCAGCCCCCTCCCCCTGCTGTTCTTCTGGCTGCGGCAATCACTGCTCTTCACGTGACGGCGCCCACGACCCCTGCCAGAAGGCCCGCGTGAACCACTTCTCTCCCCGGCGCGGCACCCTGGCTTGCGAGGCGGTGCCGCTGACGCGGATCGCAAAGGAGGTCGGCACCCCGACCTACGTCTACTCGACCGCCACCCTGATCCGGCACCTGACCGTGCTGCAGGAGGCGTTCAAAGGCACCCCGCACCTGCACTGCTACGCGGTGAAGGCGAATTCCTCGCTCGCGATCCTCAAGCTGTTCGCCCAGCGCGGCGCCGGCTTCGACATCGTCTCCGGGGGAGAGCTGGTCCGGGTGCTCGCCGCCCGCGGGCGGGCCTCGAAGGTCGTCTTCTCCGGCGTGGGCAAGACCGAAGAGGAGATGGCGTTCGCGCTCAAGGAAGGGATCCTCCAGTTCAACGTCGAGTCCGCCGAAGAGCTGCTCGCGCTCGACAAGGTCGCCCGCCGGCTCAAGCGGGTCGCGCCGTTCGCGATGAGGGTCAACCCGCACGTCGACGCCAGGACCCACCGCTACATCGCCACCGGCCTGAAGAGCTCGAAGTTCGGGGTGCCGTTCGAAGAGGCGATCGCCCTCTACCGGAAGAGCCGCACCTTGAAGGGCCTCAACGCCCGCGGGCTCGACTGCCACATCGGCTCGCAGGTCACCGACGCCAAGCCGGTGCAGCAGGCGATCGGCCGGGTCGCCGAGCTGTTCCGCTCGCTGCGCGGCGAGGGGTTCGCACTCACCCACCTCGACGTCGGCGGCGGGCTGGGCATCACCTACACCGACGAGAAGCCGCCCTCGGTGGCCGAGTACGCGCGCGCGGTGCTGACCCCGCTGCGTGGGCTCGACGCGACGCTGGTGATGGAGCCGGGCCGGGTGCTGGTCGGCAACGCCGGCGTGCTGCTCACCAGGGTGCTGTACCGGAAGAAGACTCCGGCGCGCAGCTTCGTGATCGTCGACGCCGGGATGAACGATCTGATCCGGCCGGCGCTCTACGAAGCGCACCACGAGATCGTCCCTGTCGTTCCCCGCCGCGGGAAGAAGCAGAAGGTGGACGTGGTGGGCCCGGTCTGCGAGTCGAGCGACGTGCTCGGTTACGACCGCGCGCTGCCGCCTCAGGAGCAGGGCGATCTGCTCGCAGTGCTGAGCGCCGGCGCCTACGGCATGAGCATGGCGAGCAACTACAACGCGCGCCCGCGGCCCGCCGAGGTGCTGGTCGATGGGAAGAGCTACCGGGTCGTCCGGCGGCGCGAGTCGCTCGAGGACTTGCTAAGAAACGAAACCCCGTAACCCGGAGCAGGACGAAGTTGGAGACACGATGAAATTCGAAGGATCGATGACGGCGCTGGCGACTCCATTCAAGAACGGAGCGCTCGACGAGGCCGCGTACAGCGGGCTGGTGGATTACCAGGTGGAGAACGGCACCTCGGTGCTGGTCCCGATGGGCACCACCGGGGAAGCGGTGACGATGAGCGCCGAGGAGAAGGCCCGGGCGGTCGCCGTCTGCATCAAGGCCAACAAGGGCCGGGCGAAGGTGGTGGCGGGCGCCGGCAGCTACAGCACCGCCGAGACGCTCGACAACGTGAAGCGGGTGCGCGAGCTGGGCGCCGACGGCGCGCTGATCGTCACCCCCTACTACAACAAGCCCACCCAGGCCGGGCTGGTCGAGCACTTCCGGGCGATCGCCAAAGCGCACCCCGGCTTTCCGCTGATTGCG
>JAGSPQ010000832.1 GCA_018262385.1 Myxococcaceae bacterium
TCCTTCAGCCCCTTCACCGTCGGGGGCGGCGACTCCAGCCGCAGCGACGAGGTGGCGAAGTCCGACACCACCACCAGCCGCTTGCCCGGCAGCGGGCTGTCTTCCAGCGCGCGCGCGGCCAGCTCGAGGCAGCGGTTCAGATCGGCGGGCTCGAAGGTCGGCTGCAGCTCGTCGAGCCGGGCGATCAGCCGCTGCCGCTCGAAGGCCGGCGGCCCGGGCGGGGCCGGGTGGGCGTCGCACCACACCAGGGTGGCCGGCTCTTCCGGCGCGAGCTCCTTCAGCGCGGACTTCGCCTCTTCGCGGGCGCGCTCGAAGTTCGAGGTGCCGTCGCTCCAGCGCATCGACAGCGAGGCGTCGATCACCACCGCGGTCGCGGCCGGCCCGAGCGAGGCGCTGGTGCTGGCGCCCTCGCGCTTCCACTCGGGGCGGGCGAGCGCGATCGGCAGCGCGAGGAGGATCAAGGTGCGCAGCGCGTAGAGCAACAGCCGCTTCAGCTTCAGCCGCGAGGCGGTGCGCTTCTGGCTGCGCAGCACGAACGAGATCGCGCCGAACGGCACCTGCCGCGGCCGGCGGCGATCGAACAGGTGCACCAGCAGCGGGATCAGCGCCGCCAGGCAGCCGAAGAGGAACGCGGGGTGGGCGAAGGTCACCTTCCCCCCATTCGCCGGGAAAGGAAGCGCAGCAGCACCTTGTCGAGCGGCTCGTCGGTGCGCACCAGCTCGTAGTCGACGTCGGCCGCGGTGCAGGCCTCCCTGGTCTCGACCAGGAACCGGCCGAACTCCTCGAGGTAGCTCTGCTTGATCTCCCGCGGGTGCACCTCGACCCGCCGGTCGTCTTCCATCGAGAGGAACAGGGTCGGATCATCGAACGGAAACGACAGCTCGGCCGGATCCACCAGGTGGAACACCGCCACGTCGTGCCGGCGGGCCCGCAGCGCGAGCAGCCGCTGGAGCGCCTCCTGGCGGTCGTCGAACAGGTCGGAGAACGCCACCACCAGCGCGCGCCGGGGCAGCTTCTCGGCGAGATGATCCGAGGCGGAGAACAGGTTGGTGCCCCCTTCCGCCCGCATCGCCTCGAGGGTGTCGAGCACCGCGTTGAGGTGGCTGGCCGCCGCGCGGGGAGGCACGTCGCGCACCGTGTTGCCCTGCAGAATCGAGACCCCCGCCGCGTCCTGCTGGCGCACCAGCAGGTAGGCCAGCGCGCCGGCGAGGGTGCGGGCGACGTCGAGCTTGGTCAGCGGCCCGCTGCCGTACCCCATGCTGCCCGACGCATCGACCACCAGCGCCGCGCGGAGGTTGGTCTCATGCTCGTACCGCTTGATGTAGTACTTGTCGAAGCGGGCCAGCGCCTTCCAGTCGAGGTGGCGCAGCTCGTCGCCCGGCGCGTACTCCTTGTGCTGGGCGAACTCGACCGACTGCCCCTGGTGGGGCGACTTGTGGAGGCCCGACAGCACGCCCTCGACCACCGCGCGCGCGCGGACTTTCAGCCCGTCGAGTTTGGCGAGGGTCGAAGCGTCCAGACTCATCGGTCGGCTACCCCTTCACGCGCTCGACGATCTGATCCACCAGCCTGGCCGAGGTGATGCCTTCCGACTCGGCGGTGAAGTTGGGCAGCACCCGGTGGCGGAGCACCGGCCGGGCGAGCGCGCGGACGTCGTCCACCGTCGCCGAGTAGCGCCCGGCGAGGATCGCCCGCGCCTTGGCGCCGATCACCAGGAACTGGCTGGCCCGCGGCCCGGCGCCCCACGCCACGTTCTTCTGCACGAAGTCGAACGCGCCCGCTTCTTTCGGCCGGGTGGCCCGCACCAGCTCGACCGCGTAGCGCACCACGTGGTCCGCCACCGGGACCCGCCGCACCAGCTCCTGGAGCGAGAGGATCTCGGCGGGCGAGAGCACCTTCGAAAGCTTCGCCTGGGAGCCGGTGGTGGTCTGCTTGACGATCTGAAACTCCTCGTCCGCGCTCGGGTAGCCGACGTCGACCAGGAACATGAAGCGGTCCAGCTGCGCCTCGGGCAGCGGGTAGGTGCCTTCCTGCTCGATCGGGTTCTGGGTCGCGAAGACCAGGAAGGGCGGATCCAGTGGCCAGGTGCGCCCGCCGGCGGTGACCCGGTACTCCTGCATCGCCTGCAGCAGCGCCGCCTGGGTCTTCGGCGGGGTGCGGTTGACCTCGTCGGCGAGCACGATCTGCGCGAACAGCGGGCCCTTCATGAACCGCATCTCGCGGCGGCCGGTCGCCTTGTCCTCCTCGAGCACGTCGGTGCCGGTGATGTCCGAGGGCATCAGGTCGGGGGTGAACTGGATCCGGTTGAACGAGAGGTTCAGCACCTCGGCGAGGGTGGAGATCAGCAGGGTCTTCGCCAGGCCCGGCACCCCCACGAAGAGGCAGTGGCCGCGCGAGAAGAGGGAGATCAGCAGGTGATCCACCACGTCCCGCTGGCCGACCACCCGCTTCTCGATCTGGGTCAATACGTCTGCGCGAGCGCGAGCGAGCGCTTCGACGCCCTTCAAGTCGTCGCTGGAGTTTTCCATGGGTCGGGGTGTCTCTTAGCGCCCTAACCCCGCCGCCGCGCGGGCATTCCTGATCAGGCCCAAGCGATTTCTTCGGGTTAAGGAGACAGCTGGACGACGTAACCCTGCCAGGCCGAGTTCCCCGAAGTGGAGGTGCGGGTGAAGGTCAGCTGGTTGTTGGCGGTCAGCACCGTGCGGGCCAGCGCGGAGCCCACCCGGTCGTCGGCGCTGTAGTCGGTGCGCCCGGAGGCGGTGCCGCCCTGCCCCAGGCCCCCGGTGAAGGCGAAGGAGCGGGTGAGGTCGACCGCGGTGATCGCCACCGCCTGGGTGGTGCCGGCGGCGGCGATCGCCCCCGCCACTGCCTGCACCGAGGCGCCGGCAGGCAGCTGGACGTGCTCCCACGAGATGTCCTGGATGTTGGCCCCGGTGCAGCCCCGGTCGAAGGTGAGGGTGGTGGCGTCGGTGATCACTCCCCGCAGCCGCCGGCGGCAGAGGTTGTTGTTCCCGCCGGTGTCCCCGGTCATCCGCGACGAGTAGAGCAGGAAGGTGGACGAGAGGGC
>JAGSPQ010000833.1 GCA_018262385.1 Myxococcaceae bacterium
GTTGCATCGCGGTTGGGGCACGGGTTGTTGCAGCCGAGCTCCCACTCGTTGGTAGCAAAGTGCGACGAGATCTTGTTGCGAAGCGAGTTGTTCATGCGATCGACACAGTTCAGGCGATCGCGCACACACTCGATCGCCTTGGCGAGCTTCTTCTTTCGAGGGAAGTCGCACCCCGCTTCACCCGTCTCGAGAATGCCGAGCCCGGGCTGGTTGGCCGGCAGGCCGCCGGACTCGCTCGGCATGGTCGAGGCCCCATTGCACCCGTCGCCACCGGATCCTGTCTGGTCGGACCACTGCGGCGTTCCCCACCGCTGGCTCTCGACCCACGCGCCATTCTCGAGCGGGTCGACCTCCTCGACCCACAACAGCCCGCCGTCGGTCTCAAGGCTGCGGGTGATCCGGCGGTCGAACTTGTTGTTCAGGTTCTTGTCGTACTTGAAGAGCGCCTGGAACGGCTGGGTGCCGAACTCGGTCTCTTCCGCGAAGTACCCCGCGTTCTGGTAGCCAATCTGATGAATGCGGCGGCCGTCGGGAAACCGCTCGACCTGAAACGCGACGTGAAACGGCTGGGAGACCCACCTGGTGGTGCCTTGCGGGGTGTGGGTCACCGTGGTCTCTCTGATTCCGTCGCCGTCGAGATCCGCCGACTCGCCCAGCTGCGCCTTGCGGAGCTCCACCAACCAATCGAGCGTCTCGTCGTTGACGAAGCCCTTCAGCTTCGAAGTGTCGAAGCGGATCGGAAAACCGGCATCCGTCGTCGGGACCGTCGACGAGCACGCCGATGCGAGGAGCAACAGCCACAACGTTGGTCCCGAACGCACCATGCCGCGGAGCATAGGGCGAACAGAGCGGCGCTCGCCGACGTTCCCATGACCCTGCTGTGGGGCATGAAGGACGTGGCGTTTCGTGAGGGCTCGACCCCCTCTGGACGCAGCGCGGGTTTGCGATGTAAACCCCGTCGCCATGACTCCTCCTGAACTGAATCGCCGCACGCGGTCCTTCCTCGGGTTGCGCCAAGGCCGGGCGAGCCCGCCGAGGCCGCTGCTGCCTCTGGCGTTGACCTTCGCCGGCCTCGTCACCGCCGCCTGCTCCCCGGGCGGCCCCGGACTGGGCGCCGAGGGCGAATCCGGGCTCGGCAACGGAGATCCGGCGGCCGCGGGGAAGCTCACCTTGACGGTCGTCGCTGCGCGGCAGGCCAGAAGCGCAGCTGGCTACGATCGGCTGGAGGTCAGGGTTCGCCTCGCCAACCCCGTCGGCGGAGCGCCCATCTCCCTCGACCCCGCGCGCTTCTCGGTGAAGACGACCGATGGCGTGCTTCGCACCGGAACCACCGGACCCTCTTTCTGGGTCGACGGCTCGCCCTGCGCCGCCGCCACCGCGCTGGACGGCGACGCTGCGACCGAGTGCCTGCTGCTGTTCGACACGAACTTCAAGCTTCCGTCGGAGCTGCGCTACCAGGCCCCACTCAATGCGGGCGACAAGAGGACGGCGAACGTGGCCTTCGCGGTGGAGCCCTGCTCGAGCTGCGGCAACCTCACCTGCACCTACTTCGATCGCGACCCCGCCAACTGTGGGAGCTGCGGTACGACCCTCGGGCACGAAGGCACCTGCTCCGGGGGCAAATTGACCTGCCACGACGCCGGCAAGGCCGCCTGTCTCAACAACGGCCTCGCGGTGTGCACCGACCTCCAGTTCGACGCGCGCAACTGCGGGTCGTGCGGGAACGCCGCTTCGGGCTGCGAGAATGGCAAGCCCTGGTGCCCCCCGGGGAACACGTCGTACTCATCCGTGACGGGGTGGAAGTGCGCCGACTTTCAGCGTGACCCGCGCAACTGCGGAGCGGCCGGTCGCTCCTGCACCCTCGCCGCGTCGAGCGGCGGAGCGGAGTTTTGCTCGGCCGGGAAGTGTGGGGTCGCCGTCAGCTACCCGCTCACCACCAACGTCGAGCTCGTCGACTGCAAGGGAATGTGCTCGGGCCTGGGGTTGACCTGCAGATCGATCGTGATCTCCGTCTACGAGCACACCACCGGCCACAGCTGCGAGTACATGACCACCCTGTCGAGCTTCGACTCTGCGCGGGCCACGTGCGAGTGCACCGAGTAGGCGCCTTCCGTGCAAGCTCGACATCGACAACGACAACGGACTACTGCTTGAGGCTCCACTTGACGAAAGCGCTGTACGACTCGGTGCCGTTGTCCCGTGAGAACTGGATGAACGCAGCCTGACTCTGGGCGGTGATCTGGCCGACCACCTTCTTCCCGTCCCACACCAGCGCGCCGAGCTGCGGCGGTTGGTGTTTGTCGTGGTTCACCTGAGGCCACGACTCCGACTGGGTGGTGGCGATGCCGATGATGTTCGCATCGGAGCCGGCCAGCGCCTGGCCGATGAGGCGCTGCACCTCGAGGGCGTTGCCCACGGCCGTCGGCGCGCTCACCGCGTCGTTGTTGACGGTGAACGCCTGCTTCGTGCCCTGGTCGAGGACGCCGGTGATGACGTGGTCCGGACGCGTCGCGTAGAGGACGTCGAGCCGCGGCTTGCCTGTCTCGTCTTTCACTCCCCCCAGGATGTGGGCGGTCAGATACGAGAAACCCTCACAATCGACCAGCGTCCGACCCGCCTCGTCGCTGGGCAGCCCGTCGAACAGCTCGCCGACCCGCGCCCCCCGCTGATCCGCGGGGATCGTGTCCGTCCAGCCGACGTCGGCGCCTGAGTGTTTGTAGAAGGCCTTGAGGTAGCTCTCGTACTGCACGGCCACCGGCGCCAGCGGCTTGTCCTTCGCGAACGCGTCGAAGAAGGCGGTGGCGTCGTCGACGTTGCGGGGGTCCACCTGGCGCCCCAGCGTCGCCTCCATGCGGGTCTGAACTTCGAGCTGGGCCAGGCGCACCTGGGCCATCTGACCGACCGTCGACACGAATTCCTTCGGCATGAGGGACACGACGTTGAGGCCGAACGATTTCTCGACGCCCTGGTAACCCTCGTTGAAGGTCGGAGCCTGTGCCTTCATCCCGTCCACCTCGTCCTGAATCAGGTTCCTCTTCACGCCGGCGTGCGGCGGCCGGGC
>JAGSPQ010000106.1 GCA_018262385.1 Myxococcaceae bacterium
CCTGAGTGCCGCTACGGTGCGCCCTTGACCCGGCGATCAACTCGCACCGCGTTGTTCGCTCTCACCCTCTGCGCCGGGTGCGTTCGCGCTCCCAGTGAGCCCTACTTCCGCACCCGCACCCCGAGCGCCTTGAGCAGATCGAGCGCCTGGTTCACCTGCTCCCAGACGGTGACGGCGCGCAGCGAGCCCTCGGTGTCGGCCTGAAGCGACTGCTTCGCCGCCCTCGCCAGCGGAGCCAGCTGCTCGCGCAACAGCGCCAGCTGCTTCTCGACGTCCTCCGGCAACATCTCGCGGCCTTTGCGCGGAGCGAGCCCCGGCGGCACCACCGAAGAGACCGGCCGCTCGGCCAGCGCCTGCATCGCCGACGACAGCTTGTCGAGGATCGGCCCCAGCTCGACCCCCGCCGGCGCCGCGGCCGGAGCCTGCGCCGCGAGCAGTTGCTTGAGCACCGGCTCGAAGTCCGCCGCGTGGGGGAAGTGCTTCGAGGCCTGCACCACCGCCTGGCGAAGCTCGTCGAGCTTCTCGCCCAGCTCCCCGCTGCGGCCCTGGCGCACCGCCTCGGCGAGCGCGTCGATCCGCGGGCCCAGATCGGAAGGCTTGGGAGTCGACCGCAGCACCGCCTCGGCGAGCGCGTCGAGCCGCGGCCCCAGATCGCTCTGCCGCGGCCCGGAGGCGGACTTGATCACCGCGTCCTTCAGCGCCGCCAGCTGCTGCTCGACCCCGCCGCCGCGCACCGCCTCGCCGATGCTGGCCAGCTCGGTGCCCAGCGCGGCGAGGGTGCCGGTGACCCGGACCACCGGATCGTCTTCCTTCCCGCCCATGCGCTGCACCCGCACGTAGCCGCTCTTCAGATCCTTCCACCGCTCGGCCTGGGGCGCCGTCGCCCGCCCGCGCAGCTCGGCGAGCTTGAGCAGGTTCACCTCGGCGGCGGTGGTGAGGGTCTGCGACTCGCTGTTGTAGTGGGCGTCGAGCACGCCCTCGACCTCGTCGTCGGTCATCACCGCGGCGACCTTCTCCGAGATCTTGTTCATGTTGCGGTAGCTGCCCTGCAGCTTGAACGGCGGCTCGGTGCGGAACCGATCGTCCTGGCTGGCGGAGGCGATGTACTGCTGGTTCACCTTCAGCAGCGTGCGCTGCACCCGGAACAGCCGCTTCATCACCTCGGTGATCTCCGACAGCTCGACCGCCGAGTAGCCGTGCGACAGCTCGGTCTGGGGGACGTCCTCTCCCTGCGCCATCCGGATCAGCGCGTGGATGTCTTTGGGCGGCCGGGTGGCCAGCGGCGCCAGCGCGGCGTTCGAGGTGAGCGCGTTCTCGAGGTAGCTGAGCGCGAAGAGGTGTTCCTTCCCCGAGAGGATGTCGCCCAGGTTGTAGGTGTCGGCCCGGTTGGCGAGCATGTCGGGGATCTGAAACCGCTCGCCGGACTCGGTGTACGGATTTCCCGCCATCACCACGCAGAACTTCTTCCCGCGGAAGTCGTAGGTGCGGGTGACGCCGCCCCACACGCCCTCGACCTTTCGCTGGGCGTCGCACAGCGAGATGAACTTCTGCAGCAGCTCGGGGTTGGTGTGCTGGATGTCGTCCAGGTACAGCATCACGTTGTTGCCCAGCTCGAACGAGAAGTTGATCCGCTCGACCTCCTGCCGCGAGGTCGCGTTCGGCGCGTCGGCCGGATCCACCGAGGTCACCGCGTGGCCGAGCGCCGGGCCGTTCACCTTCACGAAGGTGAGCCCCAGCCGCGCGGCGACGTACTCCATCAGCGTCGTCTTCCCGTACCCGGGCGGAGAGATGAGCAGCAGCAGGCCCATGTTGTCGGTACGCTTGGCCTGGCCGGCGGCGCCCAGTTGCTTGGCGAGGTTCGAGCCGATCAGCGGCAGGTAGACCTCGTCGATCAGCCGGTTGCGCACGAAGCTCGAGAGCACCTTGGGCTTGAGCTCCTCGAGCTTCAGCCGCCGCCGCTCGCGCTCGAGCAGATCGCGCAGCGTCCCGCGGTACGCCTGGTAACGCGGCAGCCGCTCGGTCACGAACGCCGACATCCGCCCGACGAACTCGTCCAGCCGCACCGGCAGCTTGTTGCCGTTCACCCGCGGGTGGAGCCCGAGCAGCCCGGCCACCTCGGCCTCGACCGACGCCGCCGAGGGCGCCCGGGCGACCTTCCGTTCGTCGACCGCCAGCAGCGCCGCCGCCTCGTCGATCGACCGGGTCCACCTGCTGCCTTCCGGGCCCTGGCTGGTGACGAAGGCGGAGAGCCACGCCCGCGCGAGGCGGAAGCGCTCGCCCGGCTGCTTGCCCAGCGCCTCGAGATCGGCCTCGAACGAGGCGCGGCTGGTGACCACCTCGAGCTGCTGCCAGAGCCCCTCGCGCAGCGCGACCGCATCGGCGCTCACGGTGAACCGGGGGGTGCCGCTGGCGAGCTCTTCGAGCAGGTACCGCCCGGCGCCGGCGAGATCCGAGGAGGTCGCGTCGAGCTTCTGGGCCGAGACGAACGCGCCGATTCGCGCGGCGAGCTCTTCGGCCAGCTTCTCGCCTTCCTTTGCGGCGGCCCACCGTTCCTTCAGCCGGCCCAGGCTCTGGGCGCGGCGGTGCAGGGTCTTGCGCAGCGGCTCATCCTCGAGCTCCGCCCAGAAGATGGTGGCCCAGGCGCGGGGAGTCCCGCCGAAGCGCAGCAGCCCCGCCACGTCGCGCAGCTTCAGCAGCGCCTCGAGGATCAGCGCGGCGTCGGCGTCGTGGAGCCCCCGCTCGTAGCCCTCGTCGAAGCGGTCGGCGCCCCAGGTGCGGCAGATCGCGGTCAGCGCGTCCTTCTCGCGGGCCGCGGCGCGCAGCCCGTCGAGGGTCAGCCCCTTCTGACTCGCCTCGGCGGCGAACAGCACCTGCGCGGCGAGGAACTCGGCCCGGTACACCTCGGGCGACTCCGACGGGAGCGTCTGATCCCACAGATCCTTCGCCGCCAGCAGCTCGGGGGTCTCGAGCCGCTGGGTGAAGTCGGTGCCGGTGAGGTGGAGGTGGAGCGCGCCGTCCTTCGGCAGCACGGTCAGCTCGAGCGGCTGGGTGTTGACGTTGAAGCGGTGGGTTCCCAGCTTGATGACGTTGGTGCCTTCCTCGAACAGGTCCTGCTGATCGCGCATCGAGCGCAGCGCGTCCTGCCGGGCGGTCTTCAGCCGCGAGTCGAGCTCGTCGGACTTCACGCTGTCGCCCAGCTCGAGCAGCTGCGCCGACAGCGCGCGCAGCTTGTCGATCATCGGGTCGCCGGCGAAGTAGGCGTTGAGCGCGTCGTCGTCCTTGAGCGCCCTGGCGCGGCGGCCGACCCCTTCGAGGATCCGCTCGGCGGCGGTGAACATGTTGGCGGCGCGGCGCTGCCGCTCGTCGACCAGGGTCTGCTTGCGGGCGCCGAACGCCTCGAACAGCTCCTCGCGCTTGTTGGCGACCTCGGTGGTGAACTCGTCGAACTCCGAGAAGCGGCCCTCGAGCTCCTCGAGCTGGGTCGACAGGCGGGCGAGCTGCTCGTCGGCCTTGTCCGGAGTGTCGGTGAGCGACAGCGCGCTCTCGATGCTCTGCGAGAGCAGCTTGAACTGGGCGCCGAACTCGGCCCGGCGCTCGTGGCCGCCGAGATCCCTGGCCCGGCCCTGGACGATCGCGCGCACCCGGTTGAGCCGGGCGAAGACGTCGCTGATCCGCTCGAGGATCGCCGCCCGCACGGTGGGATCGCCGACCTTCAGCCCGCCCACCACCTCGCCGAGCACGTCGAGCCCCTCGCCGACCTTCTCCAGCTCTTGCGCCAGCGGCAGCAGCTCGGAGTTGCGGGCCACCTGGGGCGCCTGGGTGCCGATCCGGTCGATGTTCTCGATCACCGGCACCAGCGCGGCGTCCTGGGCGAGGAAGGCGACGCAGCCGTGGCTGACGCTCTCGAACGCGGCGACC
The DNA here is from genome assembly GCA_018262385.1 of Myxococcaceae bacterium. Taxonomy (GTDB): domain Bacteria; phylum Myxococcota; class Myxococcia; order Myxococcales; family Myxococcaceae; genus JAGSPQ01. The sequence continues at coordinate 3,919 of JAGSPQ010000106.1, forward strand.
ACCTGCTGCTCGAGCTGCGCCAGCTTCGGCGTGTCGATGTAGCGGATCTCCTTCAGCGTGATCAGCCGCCCGCGCTGCTTGCGCAGCGAAGACAGCGCGTCCATGAACGCATCGGTCGACCGCAGATCCTCCGGGGTCAGCCGCTTCACCAGCTCTTCCTGCTGCGCCGCCGCGGCGGTGATCGCCTCGCGGGCGGTGCGCTGCAGCTGCTGCACCTTCTCGAACTCGTCGACGATCAGCTCGGCGGCGCGCTTGAGCTCGCCGACCACGCCGTGCAGCCCGATCTCGCTGTTGCCCAACCAGTAGTAGGCGTCGGAGATCTTCTCGCAGGCCTTGGCGAGATCCTCGAAGGTGCGGCGGGTCGGGTTGTTGCTCTCCGCCATCCGCTTGAGGGTGAACGCATCGGAGACGCCGCGCACCAGGTCGGCGTTGCCCACCTTGCCGAGGAACGAGGTGCTCTTCGGAGCGGCGGCGGCCATCTCCGCCGACAGGTACGGGGTGGTCCACACCTGCATCGGGTGGACGCGGGTCGGCTCGTTGCTTGCCGAGCGGAAGGTGACCATCAGGCCGTCGGGGAACAGCGCGTAGCCGTGGCAGTGAATCGGGTTCTGCACTTCCTTGCGGACCAGGTTGTACGGCAGCAGCACGTAGCGCCCGCCGGTCGGCTCATAGAAGACGTAGAGGACGTCTTCGCCGTTGGGGCTGCGCACGACCCGCTTGAAGGTGAGGTTGGTGACGTCGCCCTCGAACCGCTTCACCTCGCCGGTCTGCAGCGCGTAGCCGCCGGGGAAGATGATCCCCTGGTCTTCCGGCAGCCCGACGCAAGAGACGCCGATCGCATCGAGCCGCGCCACCGACTGGGTGCGGGTGTTGAAGGCGAGGTAGCGGTAGGTCTGCTCGCGAAACGGCAGCACCTTGAGCAGGATCAGCACCCCGACCTTCGCGTAATAGAACTCAGCGTCGTCGAGCGCCTGGTCGGGATCATCGACCGGCTCGGAGTAGACGCCCTGCCCGGTCTGGGTGTTGTTCTCGATCTTGATCGTCAGATCGCCCTTCACCGTCTCGACGAAGATCTCGTCGAGGATGTTGATGTGCGGGTGCTGCCCGGTGACGTGCGCCTCGCGGGTGCAGCGGATCCACTCGAAGTCGTGGGTCTTCGCCTGCGGCACGTCGGGCTCGCCGCGGTTGTCGAGGTAGGTGGGCAGGCCGAGGTTGTCGACCGAGAACCGCAAGACCTTGATGTCGCGCTCGGTGAGCCCGGTCTGGAACACCGCCAGCAGCCGGGCGTCGGTGCGGGTGAGCCGGTGGAGCTTCGCGTCCTTGTAGTAGCGGGTCAGCTCGTCGAAGTCCTTCTGCAGCCGGCGATCGACGAGGAAGCCCCCGGCCTCGACGGGCGCAGTGGGCGAGAAGTCGAACGCCCCCTCTGAGGTCTTCTCGAACTTGTGGAGCGAGAACACGTCGGACAGCGCGCGTTCCTGCTTCAGCCCCATGAAGACGTTGAAGCCGAGCAGCAGGTGCTTGCCGACCGGGACGATGTTGCGGGGGACGCAGTTGTGCTCGGTGCGGACGCGATCGTTGCCGATCACCGCCAGCTCCTGGCCGCCGAACTCCTGCTTGCGGCGGGTGTTGAGCGCCTCGACGCGCGTGCCGAGGTCGGCCGCCTGTTTGAGCAGGCGGGCGCGGATGACCTCGTAGCTGCCGCCCTCGAGGGCGGGCTCCGGCTGTGCGGCTTCAGCGGCCATCGGGGGTCGGGGCTAGCCCTTCTTGCCCTTGAGGCCTTCGACGATCTCGTTCGGGCTCTTCGCCAGCCGGGTGAGCAGCGAGGCGAGCGCCATGTTCTGCGCGTCCTGGCTGAGGCCCGGGCGGCTCAAGATGTCCTTCAGGTCGGCCGGGAGGTTGGCCTCGCCGTCGAGGTAGTGCTTGAGGAAGGTCTGCAGGCTCTCGGAGTTCTGGATCGCTCCGTCGAACTGCTGGCCGAGGGTGACCGCCTTCATGAACTGATCGAAGAACTGGCCGTCGCCGCCGACGATGTTGATCTTCGCCGTCTTGAACGCCTCGCCCATCACCCGCGCCTGGTGGCCGGCGACGTCGCGGCGGACGTTGAGCTCCTCGAGCTCGATTTCCTTGTCCTTCTGCAGCCGCAGGCGGAACTCTTCGTGCTCCTTGGTCGCGCCCTGCAGCAGCTTCATCGCCTCGGCCTTCTCGGAAAGGCCGCGCGCCTCGGCGAGCAGCTTCTCCTGGATTCCGAGCGCCTCGGCCTTCACGTGCGCCTCGACCCCCGCCGCCTCGGCGAGGCCCTTGGTCTTGAGCACCTCGGCCTCGGCGGCGTGCACGCGGACCAGCGCCATTCCCTTCTGCTCCTCGACCTGGGCTTCGGCGGCGCCGCGCTTCTCGATCGCGCCGGCGTCGGCCTCGCGCACCCGGACCTGCGCCATCCCCTGCTTCTCGGCGGCGACGGCCTGCGCTTCCTTCACCCGCGCATCGGCGAGCCCGGACGCGGCCTCTTCGGCCTGCACACCCTCGGCGAGGCGAATCTTGGCCCGGGCCTCTTTGTCGGCCACCTCGAGCGCGGCGTCGGCGTGGATCAGCCGGGTCTTCGCCTCGTGGCGGGCGGCCTCTTCATCGGCCTCGGCGTTCTTCACCTTCGCGACCACCGCTTCCTGGGCGACCCCTTCGGCGGTGATGATCGCGGCGGCCTTCTTGCGCTGCGCTTCGGCGGTGACGCGCAGGTCCTTGATCAGCTCCTCTTCGACGGCGACCTTCTTCTCGACGGCGATGCGGGTGCTGACGATGTCGGCGATCGCCTTCCGCTCTCCTTCGAGCGCCTTCTCCTTCCCGATCCGCATCAGCTCGACTTCGCGCTCGCGCAGGATCGCCTCGAGGTTGCGGTCTTTCTGCACCCGCTCGGACTCGATCCCGACCACCCGCTCGCGGTTCTTCCCGGCGACCTCGATCTGCCGCAGCTTGTTCTGCTCGTTGATCTGGATTTCCTCCTCCGCCTTGATCCGCGCGTTCTCGGACTTGGTGTGCTCTTCCTGCTGAACGCGGGCGGTCTCGGCGAACTCGCGGGCCTGGATCGTCTCGATCTCGCGCTTCTGCTTCGCGGCGGCTTCGGCGCGCTGGCGCTCGAGGGCAAACACCGCCTCGTCGGCCTCGACGTTCTGCTTGGTGATCTGCTTGCGCTCGGTCTGGCGGAACTCGTTGGTGAGGACGTTCTGCACCGTGGTCAGCTCGGTGATCTTCCGGATGCCCTGCGCGTCGAGGATGTTCTCTTTGTTCAGCAGCTCGATCGGGGTCTGCTCGAGCTGGTCGATCGCGGCGTCCTCGAGGAAGTAGCCGTTGAGGTCCTTGCCGATCACCTGGACGATCTGGTCCTTGAACTTCTCGCGCTCCTGGTAGAGGTCTTCGAAGTTGAAGCGCTTGCCGACGGACTTGAGGCCCTCGGAGAACTTCGCCTCGAAGAGCTCCTGCAGGGTGCCCTCGTCGCTGGCGCGGGCGCAGCCGACCGACTGGGCGACCTTGAGCACGTCTTCGATCGTCTTGTTCACCCGGACGAAGAAGCTGACCTTGATGTCGGCGCGGATATTGTCGGCACAGATCAGGCCTTCCTTGCCGTGGCGGGCGATCTCGATCGTCTTCAACGAGATATCCATGATCTCGTGGCGGTTGATGATCGGGAGCACCACCGCGCCGGTGAAGCTGACCCGCGGCTCGCTCTTCATGGTGTTGATGATCAGCACCTGGCCCTGGGACACCTGCCGGTAGAAGCGCGCGACCGTGACCGCGACGCCCACCAGCAAGACGAAGCCGATGCCAATGCCCATCAGCACCGTGATGACGTTCTGATCCATGTGTATGCAGCCCCCTTCGAGCGAAGGGCCGGTTTGTACAACGGACGCCAACGCCGCGGGGGGCCGATCTTCCGGCCCTGCGTCGAGCTGGAGGTGGGGGGCGGTGCGACAACCGACAGCGGTCAGCGCTGACGAATTCGGGCGTCGAGCACGTGGGAAGCCTGGGCCGGATCGTTGAGCGCCTCGAGCTCTTGAGGCAGCAGCCAGTCGATCGGTTCGATCTCGTACGAGTCTTTCTGCGGATCGAAGTCGAGGATCAGCGCGCGATCGCCCTTCTTGAGCGGGTTGGCCCTGGAGCAGGTGACGTGGATCATCAGCCCGGAGCCGCCGTCCTCGATCGTCGCGGTGCCGAAGGACTTCTCGACCGAGCCAGAGGAGATCACGCACACCTTGCCGCGCAGATCGCGGCGGCTGAGCGCGGCGTGGCCGTCGAAGACTTTCCGCAGCGGCTGGAGGACGACTGCGCTGCAC